>JABFSV010000524.1 GCA_013140405.1 Methyloglobulus sp.
TTTATGCTCCTAACGCATTTGCGTCTGGAATGATTTTCCTCCAAATAGTGAAGATCAGGACATGTTTGATAATTTAACCGACCGCTTAAGCAGTACCCTTAAAAAAATCAAAGGCCAAGGCCGTCTGACTGAAGATAACATCAAGGATACCTTGCGCGAAGTACGCATGGCTTTGTTGGAGGCTGATGTCGCCCTTCCTGTGGTCACGGATTTTATCGAACGCGTCAAAATCGGTGCTTTAGGGCAAGAGGTGCAAACCAGCTTGTCGCCAGGGCAGGCGATGGTAAAACTGGTTCAGGCAGAGCTGGTTAAGGTGATGGGTGACGCCAATGAGAAGCTCAACCTCAATGCCGTTCCGCCTGCGATCATCTTGATGGCGGGTTTGCAGGGGGCTGGTAAAACGACCACCGTTGCCAAACTAGGGCGCTGGCTTAAAGAAACCCAAAAGAAAAAAGTCGGCGTAGTGAGTGTGGACGTATACCGTCCTGCGGCTATCAAACAGTTAGAAACGCTGGCGAATAGCCTTTCCCTGGATTTTTTTGACAGTGACGCTTCCCAAAATCCGGTCGAAATTGCCCTGCAAGCAATAGACGCAGGAAGAAGAAAATTTCTGGATGTCATCATCGTCGATACGGCGGGTCGTTTGCACGTTGATGACGACATGATGGCTGAAATCAAGGCGCTACATGCAGCCATTAAGCCGATTGAAACCTTGTTTGTGGTCGATAGCATGACTGGGCAAGATGCCGCGATCACTGCCAAAGCCTTTAACGATGCGTTGCCCCTGACCGGCGTTATCCTCACCAAAGCCGATGGCGATGCACGCGGCGGTGCAGCTTTGTCGATACGCCATATCACAGGCAAGCCCATCAAATTTATTGGTGTTGGTGAAAAAGCCGATGCTTTGGAGCCGTTCCATCCTGACCGGCTGGCTTCCCGCATTTTAGGCATGGGCGATATGCTCAGCCTGATCGAGGAAATGGAGCAGAAGGTCGATAAGGAAAAAGCGGAGAAATTTGCCAAAAAAATACAAAAAGGAAAGGCTTTTGATTTTGAAGACTTTCTTGAGCAATTGCAGCAAATGCAAAGTATGGGCGGCGTGGGTTCCATGCTGGATAAGTTGCCAGGCATCAATAGCGTACCTAAGGCAATGAAAGAACAGGTCAACGATAAAATGTTAGCGCGGCAAATTGCCGTTATCCAGTCTATGACCAAGCAGGAAAGGCGGTTTCCCGATTTGATAAAAGGCACAAGAAAACAACGAATTGCAGATGGTTGCGGTCAAGAATTGCATAATGTTAACTTGATTCTTAAGCAATTTCTGATGATGCAAAAAATGATGAAGAAATTCAAAACAGGCAATATATCCAATATGATGCGAGGCATTAAAAACAATGTCCGTGGCATGCGTCGGTAAGGTTTGGTGGGTGTTAGCAGGATTGTTTTGCCATCAATAGTAATTTGTTCTTCACTTATTCGGCATTTCGCGTAAAATAGCCCGATTAATTTCAGCTAAATGTTTTTGAGGATATAAAAGATGGTAACTATTCGTCTTTCAAGAGGCGGCGCGAAGAATCGCCCTTTTTACCATGTTGTTGTAACCGACAGCAGAAACGGACGTGATGGCCGTTATATTGAGCGGGTTGGCTTTTTCAATCCAGTAGCCCGTGGCAACGAGCAAAGGCTATCTTTGGATACTGAGCGGGTGGGTTATTGGACATCCAAAGGCGCACAGCCTTCTGACCGTGTGGCAAAATTGATTAAAGACGCACTAAAAGCAGCTGCCTAAACGGTTTGTCTAAGCAAGGCCTTGTCCACGTTGGAAAAATTTCCGGCGTTTTTGGCGTAAAAGGTTGGCTAAAAATATTTTCCTATACCGAACCCAGGGGTAATATCCTCGGTTATGACCACTGGTTAGTGAAGAAAGGTAGTCAAGATAAGCCTATTAAAGTAATCGGTGGGCAGGTTCAAGGTAAAAATGTAGTTGTCCAGATAGATGGCGTGACCGACAGGGATCAAGCATTAGCCCTGATGGGTTGGGATATTTATATAAGCCATGAACAATTGCCAGAAACAAAGGAAGGCGAATATTACTGGGCAGATTTAATAGGCCTGGACGTTGAGAATTTGGAAGGTATTCAACTGGGCAAAGTTGATAGTTTGTTTGAAACAGGTGCTAACGACATACTTGTAGTCAAGGGCGACCGCGAGCGGGCCTTGCCTTTCCTGCAAGGGCAGACAGTAAAGTCTATTGATCTTGCCACAGGCAAGATGATAGTTGATTGGGATGCTGATTTTTAGTGACCGCCATGCGATTTGATGTCGTCACTCTGTTTCCAGAAATGATTATGACTGCCGCAAGTTATGGGATAACTGGCAGGGCGCAAGAACGAGGAATTGTTGGGCTGTCGGCCTGGAATCCGAGGGATTATACGACCGATAGGCATCGGACGGTGGATGACCGGCCCTACGGCGGTGGTCCTGGGATGGTGATGAAATACCAGCCCTTGCATGATGCACTGACAGCCGCAAAGCAAGCAGGTTTCGGTTCGGTAAAAGTGGTGTATTTAAGCCCACAAGGCAAACCGATTACTCAGGCGTTGCTTACAGAAGCACTTAAGTTACAGCAGCTTATATTGGTTGCAGGGCGTTATGAGGGTGTGGATGAGCGTTTTGTCGAGCTGGATTGCGATGACGAGTGGTCAATAGGTGATTATGTCATCAGCGGTGGCGAGTTGGCAGCTTTAGTGGTTATTGATGCAATAACACGGTTATTGCCAGGCGCATTGGGCGATGAAGAATCCGCCCAGCAAGATTCACATGTTAATGGTTTGCTGGATTGCCCACATTTCACGAGACCAGAACAGGTGGATGGAAAAGCGGTGCCAGACGTATTATTAAGCGGCAATCATGCAGATATAAACCGTTGGCGAATGAAGCAAGCATTAGGTAAGACGTGGCAGAAGCGCCCGGATTTGCTAAGAAAGAAAGAATTAACGGCAGAGCAGGAAAAGCTGCTCAAAGAATTCGTAAATCAAGTTGAATTGAATTAAACACAGGTGTGGTAATGAGCAACATAATTGAAGCATTAGAAAAAGAACAGCTAAGACAGATTCCTGATTTTGGCCCTGGTGATACCGTTGTTGTCCAGGTTAAAGTCAAAGAAGGTGAGCGTGAGCGGATTCAGGCTTTTGAAGGCATCGTCATTGCAAAACGTAATCGTGGCTTGAATTCTGCGTTCACTGTGAGGAAAATTTCCCATGGTACTGGCGTAGAGCGGGTATTTCAAACCCACAGTCCAATAATCAGTGAGATCGTTGTCAAGCGCCGTGGCGATGTCCGTCGGGCCAAGTTATATTATTTACGTGACCTTACTGGTAAGGCAGCGCGTATCAAGGAAAAATTGTAAGTACATTTTTATAATAATCCTTTAAAAGGCAACTTCGAGTTGCCTTTTTTATGCCTGAAGAAAACTTGAGATATTTGCTTATTTGAACCGCACTCTAGTGAATGATATGATTCTATCGGTATCGAAAGTTTTCGGCACCAAAGGTCATTTAACGAAAAGAGAGGGGAAAGTTATGAAACAGTATACGGCAGAGTTTTTCGGTACGTTCTGGTTGGTTCTAGGTGGGTGTGGTAGTGCGGTGCTTGCTGCTGCATTTCCAGATGTAGGCATTGGTTTGATGGGTGTGTCGTTTGCTTTTGGGTTGACTGTGTTGACTATGGCATACACTATAGGCCATATTTCTGGTTGCCATTTGAATCCAGCTGTATCAATTGGATTATGGGCGGGTGGTCGTTTTCCGGCAAATAAATTGTTGTTTTACATCATTGCACAAGTTGTGGGTGCTATCGTCGCGGGAGGGGTCTTATACCTTATCGCCAGTGGTAAAGCAGGATTTGACGTTACCGCAGGTTTCGCCTCCAACGGTTATGGTGAGCATTCCCCAGGCGGCTATTCTTTGACGGCTGCTTTGGTAACAGAAGTTGTCATGACCATGATGTTCCTAATCATCATTTTGGGTGCGACGGATGTCCGCGCCCCTCAAGGTTTTGCACCCATTGCAATCGGCTTGGGGCTTACTTTGATTCATTTGATTAGCATACCCGTTACCAACACATCTGTTAATCCAGCAAGAAGTCTGGGTGTGGCGATATATGTGGGTGATTGGGCGATGGCACAGCTCTGGTTGTTTTGGGTGGCTCCTATTGTTGGTGCATTGCTGGGTGCGGTGGTTTATCGTTATCTGGGTAGTCCTTGCGACGAAAAGTGATCAAATTCTGATTAGACACTCCACCGAAACCGAGTTTGTTGGTTTTGGTGGAGTGTAAGTGGCCGTGTGATGGGCAACTGGCTCATTGCAAGTTGTGTAGATCAATCTCGGCAAAGTAACGGATTAAAAAATCCACAAAGGTCGTCAATTTGGCGGGCATAAACCGCCTCTGCAAGTAGGTTGCGTAAATAGCCAAGGAAGGGATGCGGTATTCCCGCAATATTTCCACCAATTCACCTTTTGCAAGATAAGTCGCCACAGAAAGCTCCGGCGCTTGCGTTATGCCCATACCTAAAGCAGCCGCTTGACATAACGCCCTGCCATTATTGGAAGCAAAGCGCCAAGTCGTTTTAACTTTGACTTCTTCTTTTCCAACCCTGAAAATCCAGTAATCTTTATGTGGTGTATCGGTGTTGTAAAGGCAATGGTGGAACTTTAATTCCTCAACAGTCTTAGGGTTGCCGTAACGCTCAATATAGGCTGGAGAGGCATACGTGCATAACCGAGTTTCGGCAATTTTTCTGGCAACGACACCTAAATCAAGGCTATCGGTGACCAGGATAGACAGGTCGATACTGCCCTCGCTCAAATTTACCTGGCTGTTATGTAAAGTCATCATAACCTTAACTTCAGGATATAACTCTTGATAAGCGTCAATAGCCGAAACCATGTACAAGCCGCCGAAATCAATCGAGGCACTAATTCGTAACGTTCCTCTGACATTGCGGCCTAGCTGTGAGGTGGATTCATCCAGTTCAGAAAAATCATCAAGCAGTTGTTTGCTGCGATGATAATAAACTTCGCCGGCTTCTGTCAGACTGAGTTTACGAGTTGTCCGGTTCAGTAAGGCCACACCTAAGGATTCTTCCAATTGGGCGACGTACTTACTGATCATCATCGCGGACAAATCCATTTCCCGTGCAACAGCGGAGAAAGTGCCCACTTCAACTATTCGGCAGAACACCTGCATATTGTTTAATTTATCCATAATCAAGCTCAATATAAACTGGAAGTTTATATTATACTCCGACATAATTATAAATTTATAGTTTATATTCTATAAATATATTCGGCTATTCAAAACCTAAATCAATGCGCGTAGACTCTGCGCCGGAGATAGTTAATGCCGCTTGGTTTTTTTCATGTAACATGTCAGAGTCAAGCGGCTTTTTATTGCCCGATAATAATTAATAATAATGGAGCCAAGTATGAGTAATATTCTTAATGAAGTTCTAGCAGCAAACAGAGACTACGTAAATAATTTTGGCGATAAAGGTTCGTTAGCCCTTCCGCCAGCAAGACATTTTGCTATCTTGACTTGTATGGATGCCCGTTTGGATCCCGCCAAGTATGCCGGATTATCAGAAGGCGATGCCCACGTCATTCGCAATGCAGGTGGTCGTGCCAGTGATGATGCGATCCGCTCGTTGGTTATTTCTTACAAATTGTTGGGTACCTGTGAATGGTTTGTTATCCATCACACCAACTGCGGCATGGAATTGTTCAACAACGAAATCATGGGTGATTTGCTGTCCAGCAGTTTGAAAACCGCCTCTATTGATGAAAATGGTTGGCACGATTGCTGTGAAGGCCCAGGTTGCACCGAAGGCAAATACATCAATTGGTTGACGATCAAGGAGCAAGAAGCCAGCGTACTTGAAGATGTAAGTCGCATCAGAAATCACCCGTTGGTTCCTGGTAATATTCCCGTTTATGGCTATATCTACGACGTGACATCTGGGAAATTGATTGAAGTTCCTGCCGCAACACAAGCAGGTAAGTGCTGCTAACTTAAGTTTAACCAAATCAAAAAACCCTGCCTATTTCTATAGCGCAGGGTTTTTTTATGCTTTTCATTTGTCAATTTAAGAAAACTGACTCAGTTGGGAAAGCACATCTTCCTCCAAACCATTAACAGCACCCGCCATAATAAAAACCAACCGACTGATGAAATCATCGGACTCACGAGCAGGTAAGTGGGCTGGGGGATACAAGATACCGACCGAGCCTTGGACGAGCAAAGGATGATCGAAATCTGGATCAAAGATTAAGCCTTTAACGCGCACCAAACGGTCATCATATTTTTCTATCAGCTTCAACAAAACGCTTTCCAGGTGTTGCCAGGCGACAGGATGCCCAAATTGTAACGTGATGCTGTTAAAGCCGTGGTCGGGTAAATCAGCTTTGTTCTCAGTCCGCAAATGACGGTACTGCGCGGAAAAATCCAATAATCTTCCCAGTTCAATATCGCCATTAATCACATGAATGCGATTAGCCGCTGGAGACAGTTCACCAAGTCGGGCTTCCAAGTGCTGGATTTGCTCAGGACTGGCTAAGTCCGTATGCGTGATGGCAATGCTATCAGCCCAGGCGATTTGCGCTTGGGCATCGGGGTAGCGGCTCAACGTGTCCGCTCCGGTCAGGGCAGAAATTGTCGCAATCACGCCCTGTAGGTTATAGCGTTTGGATAGCCAGTTTTGTTTTAGCACTACGTCTAATACCGGTTCTGGGTTTGCTACGCCGCTGGTTTCGATGATGATCCGGTCAAATGGTTTTTCGTTGTTACCCTCCCATGACATCCGTAAATTCTTAAGGACAGGCATTAATGCGCCACGGACTTGACAGCACAAACAGCCACCAGAAAGGGTAGATAACGGTACGTTATGCTCCCTAAGCAATTGCTGGTCAATCGGTGTCGTGCCGAATTCATTGATGATGACCGCAGAACGTGGCGCTTGGGTTAGGATGCGATTGAGCAACGTAGTTTTGCCACTGCCCAAGAAGCCAGTTAGAATCAGGATTGGGATTTTTTGGATAGGTTTGGGTGCGAATTTCATTTTGCACTTAGATTGTTTGTTTTTTGTGTCGCTAACGTGAAGATAATTTTAATCGGGTTCTCGCTCTTGAAGGCGAAATACTTTTGTTTGTTACGGCAAAGAAAAGTATTCAAAAGAAAAGGTGATTCAGATGCGGCTTGTTTCCTGCTCCTCGAACACCAGGATGCCTTTCTGAGCCGGACGGGGCATGTTGCCCCGTTCGTAGGGTTTCCGACGTAGTTCAAAAACGTCACCGTCGGCAAAACGTGAGTGACTGGGTAACATACCCCGTCACGCGTTGGGGAATCTATTTTTTTAAAGCAGGTGACCACTATTTAGTTTTTGCGATAAACCACATCGGCATACGTATATGCCGTTGATGAAGTGCGAACTTTGCCATAAGCGTCACCGTTGTTGTCGATCACGTAAAGCCATGTACCATAAGTGTTCGGCATAAGCGGAAGTTGTGTTTTTATGCCATTTGCTGAATAGACGGCGTGATCGCCTGTCGATAGCACCTCATTAGCGTCGTTCACGTCTACAACCAAGCCATAACCTGCAAAAGTTTTAAAGAAGCCTGCCTGTTCAGACCATAACCAGCTAACTGTTTTTAACGGACTCCTGAACCCTAATAAAGGTTTTGTCCTAACCTGGGAATAGCCAGCGACGATACCAAAGTTATTGACACCCTCTGCCCTGTTATTCCAAGCACCAGGGTAAGCTAGGGTTATGCTGCCGTAGTAGGATACTTCTTTGCCGCCGTAAGTGTAATGCCCGACTGTCTTCAGTCCAGTCGGGTCTACGGTCGCCCCAAATTGATCACAAATTTCAACAGCCTGGGTGCAATCAAGCGGCTCGGCTGTGTAACTCGCCATAACCTGCGCTGAAAATAAAAAGATAATTAATGCCAGTGGTTTGCTCATGTTATTGCCTCGTAGTTAAATTAAATCCGCTAGTCCCCAAGCCGAGGCTTGGAGACTAGTAAAAAAGCCTAGTACAGTTTCAGCCAATTGCCGAAGATCCATAGGATAATGTGATGGACTTCTCGTTTTTTTAACGGTCATCATGATGCGCAAAAGTGGAGGAGTGACAGCCACTTAACAGAAAGCGAGGAATCCGAGATGAATCTTACGACCATTGGTTTGGACTAAGCGCGCCACTATTTTTCGCGAAAGCTAAAATGGGATCCATCCGATTTTAGCGGCGAAAAATCACGTGGCGATTAATGCCTTCGGCTGCCCGCGTTCGTCCTCGGTTCGTCACGATGCACAACT
>JABFSV010000483.1 GCA_013140405.1 Methyloglobulus sp.
ATTAACTTCGATGCCTTGGTTGACGAAGGCGCTATTTCACAATGTGACCGCGAACTCGTCCAGTACGCCGAATCCGCAGATGAAGCCTGGGCGATTATTTTGGAGAATTATACCAATGGTAATATCCACAAAGGTCAAAAAAACGAATGATAATTGCTGATATATCAAGATTGTTTATGAATAACTCACACAAAATCATAGGTAAGATGTTTTGCCTGTTAATGTTGCTTGCGTTAGGCTTGGGCAATGTGCAGGCTGAAAAGATTCTGCTAAAAGGTGGTGTAAGCTCCAAAATCAACCAAGACCAAATCAAAGCTAAAATTGATGAACTCAATGCCAAGCAAGGCACTGATGAGGCAATCAAGACACAATTGCTGCCCCTTTACCAATCGGCCTTAGATAATTTAACTAATATCGAAACCTATGCTGAAAAAACAGCCGAGTTTGAGCAAGCAATCAAGCGCTCGCCTGAGAAAACTAAAAAACTGCAACGGGAAATTGGGCAAGGCCAGCAAAAACTTGCTAGACAAAGGGCTGAGGATTTCACTGGAATTTCTGATGAAGAGTTGGAACAACGGCTGATACTTGAAAAAGAAAAAATCAGCAGTCTCGATGAACAGATAAAGCAGCTTGAAAAAGAACTGATTTTGCAGAATGACCGTCCCCAACAGATTCGGCAAGAAACGATAACGGTACAACAAGCGCTGGAAGCAGCACAAAAAAAGCTGGAAATGCCCGCTATCCCTGTATCGAAGCAGGAAAGTGATGCGTTGCAAGTACAGCGAACTACGCTGATAGATGCGCGTAATGCCGAGTTAAAAATGTTGTCGGCGGAAGCCAACAGCAACCTTATCCGGGTCGAATTGCTCAAAGCTGAACTGCAATTATTGAATATCCAAAAAGACTCCCTGAGTCCGACCACAAGCGCTATCGAAAATCTGGTCAACGAGCGTAGACAACAAGAAGCGGCCAACTTGGAGAATGAACTTGCCCAAGCTGAAAAAACAGCTTCCGGCAAGCACAGCCTTATTCACCAAGTTGCTCAGGAAAATATTCAGTACAGCCGTGATTTACAAACAATTACTGCCAAGATTGAAACCTACAGTGAACTTAAAACGAAGGTAGATGCTGAGGCAAGCCAGATTGAGGCTGATTTCCAGAGCGCAGAAAAGAAAATTAGCTTGGCGGGGTTAAGCCCCGTTTTAGGCAAAATCTTGCGTGAACAACGACGCAATTTAGTTAGCCAGGATCAGCTTATACTGGAGTCTGATGCCATCCAGAACGAAACGGCGTTGACCAGTCTTGAACAGTTTAAGGTTGAAGATAAGCTCAAGTTAATTTCGGATATGGATGTTTATTTAAAAGACTTGGTTGCCCAGCAAGTGAACAAAGCCGTACCTGCCGATGAACGCATGAAGGTGCAGGCGGAGTTAAGGGTATTGTTGAATAACCAGAAAGACTTGTTGAACAGGCTGTCGGTTGCGGATACCACTTATTTGCGAACCTTAGGCGATTTTGATTTCTCCAAGCAACAGATGCAAATCCAGGCCAATAAGTTTGCGAGTTATCTGGATGAACGGTTGTTATGGGTGCCGAGTTCGACACCCATCGATTCGACTTATTTGAGCGGACTTTACGATTCAATCAGATGGCTGTTGTCGCCGCTAAATTGGGCGGCTTTAATTAAAGACACCGCACTTATCGCTTGGAAAAACTTGTTTCTTACTGTTGTCGCCCTGCTGGGATCTGCCGTGTTGCCAATGGGTAGGAATTGGGCCAAGCGGGAGCTGCTGGCAATCGCGGAAAAAATAGAAAAAATTTACACCGATAATTTTTACCACACACTGAAAGCGCTCGCCTATACGTTAATTCTGGTGTTGCCTTTGCCGATATTCGTTTATTTTTTAGGGTGGTTTCTCAGTGGTAATTCACATGGTGCCGCTTTTAGTAAAGCCGTGGGCTTAGGTTTGCAAAGTACAGCTATTCCTTTGTTTGTACTGCAATTTTTTTATCGCTTGTTTGCCACTAACGGGATAGCAATCCGGCATTTTCAATGGCAAAAAGATTCAGCAAACTTGTTGCAAAGACAGGCAGCTTGGCTGCGTTTTGTCATTGTGCCTGGCGTTTTCATTATCAACACCACAGGTGCATCCGCTGTGTCCAGCCATAGCGATAACCTCGGGCGGTTGGCGTTAATACTCTTGACGGTTGCGCTATCGGTGTTTTTTGCCCGCTTACTGAATCCAACAACAGGATTATTAAAAGGCTATATCAAAAATAATTCGGATGACTGGTTTGTAAAACTTCGTTATATCTGGTATCCAGTGGTCATTTCAATTCCTCTCGTGATTGCCGGATTTGCGGTATCGGGTTATTACCTGAGTGCCTTGGAATTGCAACAAAAGCTGGTTGTCACGGTGCGCCTTATTTTTAGTGTCGTTATTATTCATGAGATGGTTATCCGGTGGTTAACGCTCGTCAATCGGCAATTGGCGCTAAAAAATGCCAGACAAAAACGCA
>JABFSV010000480.1 GCA_013140405.1 Methyloglobulus sp.
AAGTTGAGTTATTGAAGACACCTAACCTTGGCAAAAAATCACTGACAGAAATAAAAGATATCCTGGCTTTAAAAGGCCTGTCGTTGGGTATGCGTTTAGATAACTGGCCACCAGAAAGCCTTGCCGACCAATCACATTCAATAACACATTAAATAAATAGGTTTTTAGTAATGAGGCATCGTAAAAGCGGTAGACAACTTAATATGAATAGCAGCCACAGAAAGGCGCTATTCAGCAATATGGCTAACTCATTGTTTAAACATGAGTTAATCAAGACAACATTGCCTAAGGCGAAAGAATTGAGGGGCTTTGCAGAACCCCTTATAACGTTATCGAAAGAGGATAGTGTAGCCAAGCGCCGCCTTGCGTTTGCAAGATTACGTGATCGTGACATGGTGACCAAATTATTTAATGAATTGGGGCCACGTTATAAAAATCGTCCCGGTGGTTATCTAAGAATTATGAAATGTGGATTCAGGCCAGGAGATGATGCGCCGATGGCGTATGTCGAATTGGTTGATCGCCCTGATGCGGTATAACACACTTTAAAGACATAAAAAAACCGGCATTGCCGGTTTTTTTATGTCTTTAATTTAAGGATAAATAATTATTTTTCCAATAACTCTAATTTTCCAGTTTTACCGTTCCACTCATCTGCATCCAGTAAAGGTTTCGTCACTTCAGTGATGACGGGCCATAATTTTGATAGTTCGGCATTTAATTCTATAAAATTTTCCTGCCCTTCAGGAACCTCATCTTCAGCAAATATAGCATTAGCTGGACACTCTGGTTCACACAAAGTGCAATCAATGCACTCATCTGGATCAATCACCAAAAAATTGGGGCCTTGATGAAAGCAATCAACAGGACAAACATCGACACAGTCGGTAAATTTACATTTAATACAGTTTTCGGTGACTACAAAAGCCATTATTCTCTACCAGGATAATTTAAAATAAGGTGGTTTCACGGGCGGTATTCTAGCAGAATGCGGCAGCCTATAGAACAGAAGACTGGTTTAAATTGTATCTACGGTGCTGATTTCAACAATAAGCAAAAAAAGTATTTTACTTATTTCAGGCTTGCTGAATTGAATAACGATAAAAATGTATTTTTTACGCCATTGATTTTGCGGTTTTTTGTGTTGACGAGCGCAAGTTTCACTTCATCTTTAAGTTTGTTGTCGGCAAATAGCTGCTCTTCTCGGGAAGGCGCTGATAATGCCTTTTCAAAATATTTTTGCGCTTCTTTAGTGTTGTTGTTTGCCAGTAAAAAGTCACCGTAAAAATAATTGCCATCAATGCTGTTTGGATTGACCTTTAGCGCTGCTTGAAACAGTTTTTCTGCTTTTTCTTTGTCACCAAAAGCGATTGGCCAGCTAGGAACCATATAGTAAAGTGTGCCTAGCGTTACATAGGCAGAACCGTTCGCGGTTTCTGGGTTTATTTTAATGCTCTCCAGAAGTAAATCCCGCGCCTTATGAATGGCTTTGAGGGCAGTAAACCCATCTTGTAGTTCTGCATGGGTTGCTATTACCAGCGCTTGCCAGAAAAGCGGTTCAGCCGTTTTTGGAAATTGATCGCCAAGCTGCTCTGCCTTGGCAAGTAATGCATCATAGGCTGCTTCTTGCTTATTTCTGGGAAGTTTGTAATAAATTGATGCCCACTCAGATTCAATTGCTTGGACAGAAGGTTTTAAGTCTTCTGCGAAACATTGGGTGGAAAGTAGTAATAATGCAACAAAAGTTGTTTTTTTCATACATCCACTATAGAGCAATAATTAATATTATTCAATAGACCTATGAATTATTTGTCTATTGAGCTGAAATATTTATTTATTGCCCCAGTTTTTATAGGGATTAACAGAGAGATTGTTGTTGTAATAACGCAAATCGTGAGTGACTTCCACACCCAACCAGTGAGGTTTGGTGAAGTTTTGCCCGGCTTTCGAGAGTTCAATTTCTGCAACAATCAAACCGTGGTTGTCACCTTCAAATTCGTCTATTTCCCAGATGTTGTCGGCAATAGGCACAAGATGGCGAGTTTTTTCTATTAGGGGCTTGCCACAAAGGGTGGCTATAATTTCCTGTGCATCAGTCAAAGGGATTTCATATTCAAACTCAAGCCTTTGGGTGCCTATTGTTGCACTTTTTATGTTTAACCAGGCCTGTTTGTCGGAAATTCGAATCCTAATGGAGCTGGTAGGCTGTGAGCTTAGGTAACCTTGTTTGTATTTAATAGATTTTTGGGTGGCTTTACGCCAATCATCGTTTGCCAGTAAAAACTTATGTTCAATTTCAATAGCCATGACGGTTAGTTTTTATTTTGCATTGTTGTTGGTCGCAATAAGGCGGGGTTGTTGTTTCGGAACATCCACATAATTCTATTGTTCCTGTGGTTTCGGCAAAAAATTTAAACGATTTTTTGTCGGATTTTTCTCGGTGCGAATGGTCGCATAACGGCATGGTCTGGCTATAGCCGCAAGTACACCACTTATAGCGTTCGCCTTCTTGTACATCTACTGGCAGGGGGTTGTAGGTTTTTGTTGTCATTAGTCGTATTGAATATGTGATTGTTATGGGCGATTATAAGATAATTCCAAGAGCTGATGATATGCTATGAGTCGCAATTTAAGTTGTACATAGTTCGCTCTGATGCAAGAGTAAATGTGATTTTAATGCCGGCTATATCACTGTTAAATCGCAGATGTTTTCTAAAAGCCTTGTTTGGTATGGGCATTTTTAGTGTTTTCCATCAGTTTTTATTTTACCCTGAGATTACTTAAGGAGTTTTAACATGCCAACCGTTTTGATTACCGGAGCAAACCGTGGGTTAGGATTGGAGTTTTGTCGTCAATATGCGGAGAAGAGTTGGGATGTGGTTGCCTGTTGCCGCAATCCAGCACAAGCCAGTGAGTTAAACGAATTGAGTCAACGCTACACTTCCATACAAATAGAAGCGTTAGACGTAGCCCATTTCGATCAAATTGATAACTTGTCTACAAAGCTATCAGATACCAGTATTGATGTGTTAATCAATAATGCGGGCATCTATGGAGATCATAACAATCATGGTTTTGGGCAACTGGACTATCAGGCTTGGCTTAATACCTTGATAGTAAATACCCAGGGACCTATCAAAATGGCGGAAGCATTTTTGCCGCAAATCAACCGCGGCAATAAAAAGTTGATAGTTAATATTAGCAGCTTGATGGGCAGTCTTGCCGATAACGGCAGCGGTGGTAGTATCCTGTATAGGTCAAGTAAAGCGGCGTTAAATGCTGCGATGAAAAGCCTGTCTTTTGACTTAAAGTCTCAAGGTATCGGCGTACTGATTTTTCATCCAGGCTGGGTAAAAACCGACATGGGCGGCGCGAATGCGTTAATCGACAGTAAGACCAGTGTGGGTGGAATGTGTACCGTAATTGACAATTTTACGCTGGCACAATCCGGCGTTTTTATAAAATATGATGGCAAAGCCATGCCTTGGTAGGTGTTAATGTTAATAAAACTCGTTTTTTCAATTTTTTTCTTCTCACAACTTTGTTTTGGTGTCGCTAAGGCAGGTGACCTGACTATACCGGAAGCAATCAAAGTGCCAGAAGGGAATAACGTGTATCTGAATGTTCATGCCAAAGGTGACCAGATTTTTTACTGTGCATTAAGCACAGGCGTTTATTCATGGGCATGGCAAGCGCCTGATGCCAAGTTGTATGATACTCAGGATAAGGCTTTAGTCGGAAGCCACGGCGTTGGCCCAAGTTGGTCGCACAACGATGGCAGCACTGTTAAAGCTAAGGTCATTCAGAAAACCGATGCACCGGATAAGGCTGCTGCGCCTTGGTTGCTGCTTGAAGTCACAGAAGGTAAAGGCGATGGATTGTTGGCCCATGCCAGTTATATTCAGCGAATCAATACCCAGGGAGGGCTGTCGCCTATTTCAAGTTGCGATGCTAACCATTTAGGTGCGGAGAAAAGGATGCCTTATGAGGCAGACTATATTTTTTATAGCAAGTAGGCGCTGAGTTTAGGATTAATCCCGTTGATCCAAAATCTGCTTCAAGAAAGGGATAGTCAACTTGCGTTTGGCAGCCAGCGATGCCCAGTCTAACTTGTCCAATATCAACCATAACGATGTGAGGCTTCTGTCATAATGGGTCAACAGAAACCGTGCAGCTTGTGGCGCAATGTCAAAGCCCATTTGCTGCGCTTTATAGTTTAATGCGGCAATTTTATCGTTATCGTCCAGGGGCTGGATTTTTAAGGACAGCCCCCAGTTAATGCGGGTTCGCAAATCAGGTAAGGTAAAGGTTAGGGAGTTAGGTGTACAAGTTGCCGATAGAATAAGCCTGTTACCTTGGTCACGGTGCTGGTTGAAAAGATTAAAAAAAGCCAATTCCCAATCTTCGCGCCCTGCGAGGGCATCAATATTGTCGAGGCAAACTATCTCGAAGCCTTCAAGTCCGGTAAATAGCTCAGGATCGGTTGATGCGGAATCTGATAAATCCAGGTAGAAGGCGGTAATATCTTGATGGAATGCTTCATGGCAACAAGCCTGCAATAAATGGCTTTTTCCATAGCCTTCTTCGCCCCAAAGGAAAATGTATTGTTCTCCCGTCCCCGCAACAGTTTTTCTTAATTGGTCGATTATTTCCTTATTGCTGCCTGGATAATAGTCGTCAAATGTTTGGTTAGCCCTAAATTCAAATGTTACGGGTAGCTGTACAGCCATATTCAGGTGCGGGAGCTGCTTAAGCGAATAAAAAACGTCGGGCCAAAAAAAATCATCATACTCAGCAGAATTTCCAACAAAGCATAGGGTCTTGTACTGGCATTTACGTAGGCTTCAACGCAGCCGTGTACAAAGTAAATCAAGCTAATATAAGCCAGCCACGCACAACTTTTCAGCCGTTTATCCAAAAAACCTCGCATTGGTAATAACAACGGTGTGACCGTAACGACCAACATTAAAGCCACGGGCAAGTTTGAAGCAGGTGTCAGGATGGTATTCCACAACATCAATAAGGTGAACAAGCCAAAAAAACCGATTAAGGCAATACGATAAGCAAAGTTAGGCGAAATTTTCATGCGTCAGTCTTGAGCATCAACGCAGTTTTGGCTAAACGAGCACCGAGTGCCAAGCAGAGTGCTTTTTCCTGTTCGGATATGGGTGCATCATCAGATGCCAGGCGGCTAGGCCCGTATGGGGTTCCGCCTGATGTGGTTTCACGTAAGGCATTTTCTGAATAGGGCAAACCTAATATCAACATGCCGTGGTGCATCAGCGGTAGCATCATCGACAACAGAGTCGTTTCCTGCCCGCCGTGCAAACTGCCTGTAGATGTAAAGACTCCGGCAGGTTTGCCCGAAAGCGCACCAGAAAACCAGAGTTGAGTTGAGTTGTCGAGAAAGTGCTTAAGTGGTGCGGCCATGTTGCCAAAGCGGGTTGGGCTGCCTAATGCCAAGCCGTCACAGGTTTTCAAATCGTCTAAGGTGGCGTAGATAGCACCTGCTGCGGGTATGCTGCTGGCGGTTTTTTCACAGACCGTGGAAACATCAGGAACAGTCCTAAGTACGGCTTCTGCGCCTTTAACCGATTCAACACCCCTGGCGATCAGGTTTGCCATTTCAACGGTTGAACCATCCCGCGAGTAATAAAGTATTAAGATTTTTACCATGATTGACGAACGAAGGTTTGATGATTACAAAATGCCAAGGACATTTTCCGGAGGCCGGCCAATTGCCGCCTTACCGTTGGCAACTACGATTGGTCGTTCAATCAAGATGGGATTAGCTACCATACCGCTGATTAACGCCTGCCTATCCAATGCGCTATTGTCCAGGCTACTGCCTTTATATTCAGCTTCCTGTTTACGCATCAGATCGCGTGGGCCCATGCCTAATTTTTCCAGAATATCAGCCAGCTCGTCAGTGCTGGGCGGCGTTTTCAGGTACTCAATCACTTCCGGTTCAATGCCTTTATCTTTGAGCAGTTGCAAGGTTTGCCGCGATTTTGTACAACGTGGGTTGTGGTAAATTTTTACAGTCATGACGCTTCACCTTATCAAAACCAATATCAGAACAAGCTTCAACGCTAACGATTATAATAGCATTCTTACTAAATCCGGGGTTTTTATTGTGGCAACAACCATCAAAAAGGAGCGATTGTTTGATCGCACGAAACAGTACATGTTACTGGCTCGGCTTGACCGTCCTATTGGCATACTGATCTTGCTATGGCCTGCGCTTTGGGCTTTATGGATAGCCAGCGAAGGCAAGCCTGACCCGTTGGTGTTGATCGTGTTTTGCTTGGGTGTGGTATTGATGCGTTCAGCCGGTTGTGTCATAAACGACTATGCAGACCGTGATTTCGATCCGCATGTGGAGCGGACAAAGCTCAGGCCGATTGCGGCGGGCAAGGTCGAAACTAAAGAGGCGTTAATTGTTTTCGTTACGCTATGCTTGTGTGCATTTGGTCTGGTCTTGATGCTGAATGCCTATACGATATTCTTGTCATTCGGTGGGGCGTTTTTAGCTGCCAGTTATCCCTTTATGAAGCGTTACACGCAATTGCCCCAGGCTTATCTGGGTATCGCCTTTGGTTGGGCAGTCCCGATGGCGTTTGCGGCGCAACAAAACAACATACCGCCCGTGGCTTGGGTCATGTATTTGGCTGTCGTGTTGTGGGCACTGGTTTACGACACCATGTACGCTATGGTCGATAAAGATGACGATTTGAAAATCGGCGTAAAATCCACCGCTATCCTGTTTGGCGATTACGACCGCCATATCATGGCGATATTGCAGTTGGTGATAATTGGGTTATTGGTAAAAGTTGGGCTGATGCAACAGCTGAGTTGGCCTTATTATCTGGGATTGACAGTAGCCGCTGGATTGTCAGTCTATCAGCAAAGATTAATTTTTCAACGTGACAAGAAACGGTGCTTTCAGGCGTTCTTAAATAACAACTGGTTTGGTTTGGCGGTGTTTGCCGGAATGCTGATAGATTACAGCTTGAGATAAATAGAGGGTTTCAAAACCTATCTTTATTTCGAGGAAAATCTTAACTTTAAACGCAGTTAATGAATGTTGTGTGATGGCTTGAAACGAATTGATAAATAGTAGAAATAACCTAGCAAAATCATAAGGCGATATTTCCTTCAATCTGCGGCCAAGCAGTCAACACAGCTTTGACAACGGTGGCCAACGGTATCGCCAAAAAAACGCCCCAAAACCCCCATAACCCTCCGAAAAACAAGATAGCAATAATAATCGCAATGGCATGTAGATTGACTGCCTCTGAGAATAAAACCGGAACGAGGACAACACCATCCAAGGCTTGAATAATGGAGTAGGCGATGACTACATACATGAAATGGTCGTCAACTAAACCCCATTGAAAATACGCTACTAACAGTACGGGAAAGGTGACCAGCGTCGCACCTATATAAGGGATAATGACCGACAGGCCCATCAACACTGACAGCAGCATGGCGTAATTCAGTCCCATTGCTTGGTAAGTCACATAGCTGATTACCCACAGAATGAAAACTTCGGCAAATTTACCCCGTACATAATTGGCAATTTGTATTTCAATCTCTTCCCACACCCGTACGCTTAGATGCCTGTCCCTGGGCAGGTACTGCAATATCCAGCCAACCAAAACACTCTTATCTTTCAGAAAGAAAAATACCATCATAGGCACAAGAAAAAGGTATATCAACGCGCTGACCAAACCGACCACCGAAGCAGCGGAAACTGTCAGCACATTTTGCCCGTATACCAGCAATTCCTTTTGGATGGTGAACATGATTTCCTGGATTTTATTTTCAGTAATAAACTGCGGATATTTTTCCGGCAAGCGCATGATCTGCGTTTGCACCCTGCTTATGAATGCGGGAATGTTTTGTACTAGATCAACCGCCTGTTGCGTAATGATCGGCATCAAATAGAATAACAGGAACACCAAGCTTGCCATAAAGCCACAAAACACAAGCCCAACCGCCGCCAATCTTGGCAACCCCATGCCTTCAACTCTTTCAACCACCCCTTCCAAAAAATAAGCCAAGACAACTGATACGTAGACAGGCTTCAACAAATCGGACAAGAAATAAATTAGGCCAAAACTGACGAGCAGAATAATGGCTAACGAAAAAGCCTGGGAGTTCGGCAAAAAACGGTTGAACCGTTCTTTTAAAAAGCGCGAATTGACAAAGTAGGGGTTAGAATTCATTGATGCCCAATTGATGATGCTTCTACTGGCTTACATTCTACCTCCAATAAACCGCTTGCACCTATGAAAACTCCTGCTGAAATTTAGGTATTGGCTTTGATATTTAACTCGATGAATG
>JABFSV010000465.1 GCA_013140405.1 Methyloglobulus sp.
ACGAACCTCTGGAAAAATGGTCCAACAGCAAACTTCAATTGAAAAAACAGGTGTCAAAGGAATTGCGGAAGATTGCCAAGCAACACAACGCAACAGTGGATTGGGATAAGGTGGATCGGGTTATACAGCGTGCAGATGGTATACCGACACCGATATTGGCGAACAGCCAGGACGTAGCCGAGTTGTCCAAAGCAGCCGTGCAGTTAGCCCATCCAGATAAACTTTACGGTCAACCTGTTATGGAAGCGCTGGATGACAGCGATTGGGCAATGTTGGTGGCATCGTTTGATAACGAAAACGATGCCCAAAAACTAGCGGCAATGCTCAATCATCAAGGCCCGCCCATTCCAGCCCGTAAAGTCCAGGCCAATAACGCTTATCAAGTTGTAGCAGGGCCATTTCAAAACAAAAAGCAAGCTAAGGAAGCAGCCAGCCGAATCCGCTTCGATTTTGAGATTGATGCCAAATTGTTAAAGCCACTAAAACCAAAAGAAACTGCAAAAACTCAGCGGATTTAATGGTTTTACCGCTTATGGAGTTCTGGATGAGTCCTTCGAGAATTCCGCTAATCAAAACGGAATATCGTCATCATAAGGCGCGTCAAAATTGTCATGACTGCCGCCTTGTGGTGCTGATGGTTGCCTGTCTGATGCCTGATAGGCTTGCTGGCCTTGGCTTGCATCGTTTCTTTTCCCTAGCAAATCAATAATATTGGCATTAAGCTCAAGGCTGGTTTTCATCGTGCCATCATTGGCCTTATATTCGTTTTGAGTCAATTCGCCAGAAACAAAAACCTGCTGGCCTTTTTTCAGGTAGTTTTGCAAGCCGCCTTCCGCACGTTTTCCAAATAGGGCCACTCGCACCCATAAAGTCTGCTGCTTGTCGCCAAAGCCAATATTGTTGGCGACAGTGACATTTAATATTGCCAGTCCCGATGGCGTATACCTTACTTCCGCATCGCGCCCGACCGTTCCGGTAAAACTGAATACATTGCTCATTTGTTTCTCAATAGTGGGTTAATCATGCCGATATTATCATTGGGTTTTCCAATATGACCAATAGTTAATATGCTCAATCGCCGTTTTCACCAATTGAATGATGCGGTTTCAAGGTATATAGTTAACCAAAACTACAATAATCAGGAGGAGACATCCTATGCTCAACATCATTCTTTTTTTGATCCCAATCGCTATTATTGTCGTATTGGCACTTGCAGCCAGACAGCCAGACGACTTCCGAATTACGCGAACAGGCCGCATATCAGCCGCTGCATCCGCCATATTTCCACATGTCAATACCTTACAAAGCTGGGATGCTTGGTCGCCGTGGGCAAAACTTGATCCCAATGCCAAAAACTCCTTTGAAGGGCCGACGGAAGGCGTGGGCGCAAAAATGAGCTGGGCTGGTAACAATAAGGTTGGCGTAGGTAGCATGACCATAACAGAAAGCCGTCCTAGCGATTTCATCCAGTTCAAGCTGGAATTTCAAAAACCCATGAAAGCCACTAACATTGCAGAATTTACCTTCACGCCCGAAGGCGATCAAACCATCGTGACTTGGAGCATGAGTGGAACTAACAACTTCATGGGCAAAGTCATGGGCATGATCATGAACTGCGACAAAATGTGCGGCGGCATGTTTGAGCGAGGTTTGGCAGCGTTGAAGATGGTAGTGGAAGAGCGTGCAGAAAAAATATGATGTGACATTTCGTTAAATCTCAGCCACGTAACTTTGCTGTTATATGGCTTGTTCGCATACTGCGCTTATATTTCCGACGGTTAACGGTACGCACGGTGCACCCCTCAACTTTACTAATCGAGTAATGTTCAAATGTTAAGAATCGAATAAATGAAGAAAGTTACATTTCAAGTTGATACACGACTGGCTAAACTTCTGTCCGAAAACTACCGATCTACGGAAAAAGCTATTAAGGAATTGGTGGATAATGCTTGGGATGCTGACTCTGAATCAGTTTCGGTAATTTTCCCCGATCCTATGACTGATAACCCTATCATTATTCACGATAATGGATCAGGTATGACGGAAGAAGAGCTACGACGTGAATACATGGTTATAGCTAGTGACCGAAGGTTAAGGCGCGGTGATCTAACTTCACAAAAGCGTAGAAAAGTTAAAGGTAAAAAAGGAATCGGTAAGTTTGCTGGACTTATGGCTGCAAACACAATGAAGTTGGAAACTTGGACTAGAGGAAAAAAGTGTAAATTTTCTCTAAGTAGCTCAGATTTTGACACCGCTGAAGATATAGAAAACCTCCCAATAGAGTTAATCGTAGAAGCTTGCGAAAAGAATTTACATGGGACATGTATAACTCTTTCAGATTTACGTCAATCCTTAGCATTCCCTAATCCCGATAAGTTTCGCCAACTTTTGTTGCAGGAGTATGGCCGAGAAGCAGATTTTGAAATCACAGTAAACGAAAAGCTTCTTGGTATTGATGATATTCAGGGAAACTACACTCAACATGAAGCAAAATTGCCATCAGTTGGAACTATAAAACTTGAATTCACTATATCAAATCAAAAGGGAAAACTTAAACAACCAGGCATATCTATTCGGGTCGGTGGTAAGGTAGTCGGTAATAAACCTGAATTTTTTGGGCTAGATGCCGCAGATGATTTTCCACCAAAGCTTCTGGACAAAATATATGGTGAAATCGAAGTAGACGGGTTGTATGAACATGTGACTGCTGATTGGGGAGCATTAGTTGAGAACAGCGAGCTATATGAAGAGGTTAGACAATACGTACAGCCTATAATCAGAGAAAAAGTTAAAGAAGAATATGGGCGAGAAATTAATCTGGCTCAGGCTCGGTTACAGAAACGTATAAACGAAAGGCTTGCATTACTTCCAGAATACAAGCGCCAATATGCGGACAAGGCTATAAAGTCAGTATTAGGTAGATATTATGGGGAGCCAGAATCTAAGGTAGAACCGATTGTATGTGTAATACTTGATGCCTTAGAAAGAACAGATTACCGGACAGTTCTTGAATATATTCATGAGGCCGAACATTCAGATATATCCAAATTAGCTGAGGTATTGGCAGAGTTTGGTTTGGCTGAAATAGCGATAATTGGAGATCAAGCTAAAAGTAGGCTTGAATTTCTTGATCGGTTTGAGCTACTTTGCCAAAAAAAAGAAACAGATGAAAAACTAATACATTCATCATTAGAAAATAATTTATGGGTATTCGGTGTTCAATACTCAGTATTTAGTAGCAATAAAACTCTAAAACGACAAGTCGAAAACTGTCTTGGTAAAAAATATACTGGAAAGCGTTCTAGTAAACGCCCTGACTTAATGTTGAGCGTGAGTTATGTAAGTAAATATTTGCTAATCGAATTTAAGCGCCCTAGTCATTCTCTGAAACATGAAGATTATCAGCAAGCCACAGGGTATAGAAATGATTTTGTACCGTTTACAAATGCAAACATTGAGATTCTCCTAATTGGTGGTAAACGAGGAAGCGATTTGCCACCATCTCACAATCAAGAGCCTAATACTAGTATTATGATATTTGATGAAATTATTTCAAATTCAAGGAATCAGCTAAATTGGCTTTTAAAGGAACTTGGTGGTGACGCGCATGCTTAATCGAGTATCACAATTATGCTAATCGAACCTTCTTTAACATCAAGCTGCATAGCTGACACAAAATTAGGTAATTAGATAGCGAGTATTTTTCCAGATTCCTGTTAACGCTTCATCATAAACACATGCTTAAAACAAATCATCACTTAACCTTGGAGGGCTTTCTATCTTATTGCCCAACAAGCATCTGGACTACCTGCTGTCCAACCGCTTACGATTTTGACCAGTTCAGAAGTTAAGCTAAAAAAGCCACTACCATTGATGCTGCAACAATTAAACTCAGAGCGACTTATTTCCGAAGCGGGTATTTTATAATGACACCCATTGGATTGCTTATTCCATCGTAGAAGTAAAGTTTACGGTGTTGATACCAAGCAATCTCTAGGGCAGCGTCTGTTCATTGGGTATCTTTATTTTCATCCCTTCGGTGAAGCCAAAATCACTTAACGACGCGGTAACACGGCGTATATTTTTTACCCGGCAATTTCATGCGGTGTTGCGAAATGAATGAAGCCAATAGGGTGTCCATCAAGGACATGATACGGCTATCGCCGTGAATTTCAAAATGCCCATGTTGCTCGATGGCACGTATGCCAGAATCTTTGACATTACCCGCAACAATGCCTGAAAAAGCCCGGCGCAGATTAGCGGCGAGGAGGTGTTTTTCTTGGTCGCTGTGCAAAGCCAGGGCTTTCATATTGTCATGGGTAGGATTGAAAGGTTCTTGAAAAACTTGGTCAATTTTTAGCAGCCAATTAAAGTAATAAGCATCACCATGTTGCTTACGAAAAGCCCTGACTTGACCGATTCCCGCCTGCATTTCGCACGCAACCAAAGCAGGGTCGTCGATAATGATCTGGTATCGGCGTTGTGCTTCTTTTCCCAATGTGGCTGAGATGAAAAGGTCGATTTGCTCGAAGTAAGCCTTAGCGCTGTCAGGGCCAGAAAAAATCAACGGAAACGGCATGTCCTTATTATCTGGATGGAGCAGGATACCCAAGATGTAGAGAATTTCCTCAGCCGTACCTGCGCCACC
Source organism: Methyloglobulus sp. (assembly GCA_013140405.1). Taxonomy (GTDB): domain Bacteria; phylum Pseudomonadota; class Gammaproteobacteria; order Methylococcales; family Methylomonadaceae; genus Methyloglobulus. Next base: position 4,649 of record JABFSV010000465.1, read on the forward strand.
AGGAAATACCACAATGCCATGCCCAGTGCGTACAAAGGCTTCAAGGCGTTTTTCAATATCCGGCAGAATCACAAGATCATTGACAATGGGATTAGGAGATTCCGCCGCAATAATGCCGGGTTCGGTGATGCCCAAATACTGCCCGTTTTTGATACGTTGTTTGGCATGGCCGATGGTTGCGCCTTTCATCGGGCCTTTCATCGCGCCAGGGCCGCAGCCAGTGCAAATATCCAACCCACGCAAGCCCATTTCGTGGCCAACTTGTTTGGTATAGTCGTATTCTTTACGGTTGATAGAATGCCCACCCCAGCACACGACGAGTTTGGGGTTAGCCATCGGACGCAAAATATTGGCGTTACGAAGAATATGGAACACCGCATTACTGATGCCGTTAGAGGTTTCAAGGTCAAAGTGTGAATTTTGATTGATCTCGTCATTCACATAGACAATATCCCTGACCACGGCAAACAAATGTTCGTTTATGCCTTTAATCATGAGGCCATCGACAAAGGCATGTGCGGGGGCGCTTTTTAGCTCTAGCTTAATGCCACGTTGTTCTTGGACGACACGTATGGCAAAATCGGGATAACGTTCAAGCAGTTCCTTGCCGTCATCCATTGCACTGCCACAGTTCAATACCGCCAACGCACAATTTCGGAACGTCTGGTACAGCCCACCTTGGCTGCTGTCTAGCAGTTTGCTGACTTCTTGTCTGGATAACACTTCCAGCCTGCCATCTGGGGATATTTGGGCATCAATTACATCGTATTTCATATCGCTCCTATTTTGTTTTGCGTTTTGTTTAGCTGGTAGCAAGCCATTTAATATAGATTTACCGAATCAGGCCTTTGCACGGTCGATTGCATGATATACATTGAAAAGTGGTAAAATAGCAACAACAATCAAGGTATTGGGTTATTTTCTATGAGTTTTCCCGATTTTCATATTAGCCACCATACGCGCAAAGGCAACTTTCCAAGACCAAACCCACCGACGAGATCGTCACCGACCGTGAGGAACGGATGACGAGGCGAATGCACAGGCTGACCTGCAAGTTATTGATGAGCATGAAGGGCTTTGGGTCATTTGTTAAGATGGAAATTTCGGACGCTTACGATGTTTTTTCATAGCAATGGCGTAATTAAAAATGAAGTACAAAATTATTCGAAAGAAGCGGCAATCTTGCACACTTAAAACTGTGATCAAAAACCAATCGGGTTTACGGATCTATTGACAGGGCCATTTACCAGGTGTCGAGAGGTGAGATGTGTACGATGCCCATTGGCTGGTTACGTTTTGGCCATACATACCAAACGCTGCTACCTCAATCTTGTGGTGAAGATAGAGGTTAGGTTTGGTGCTATTGATTCGGCTACGGAATAGGTTGAATCTCGGCACTTGCATAAAGCTGTTGAGGGTAACAACTTTGTTGATGGATAAAGGTTGTCTTCAATGGCCTTATACTTTGATATTTCCGAGGATGAGAATGTGACGGTACATGCTGAGTTGATTGGTGATAAAGGTAGGCTTTTCCGGTTCATATACTGCCGCAAGTGCGGTATTAACTTACAACACCAACGGATTGTTTGAATTACCTTCCCAAAAGGGAAGGCTTTAACATGTTCAAATATAAAATTTGTATACGATTGCGTCAAATGCATTACACACGACCACGCAAACAACCAGGCTTCGAAGTAGCTGGCAAATTGTTTATATACCCGAAGTATTTTAATTAAAACAATATCATGCAGTGTTATTTACACTGCATCTTTGATGCCACGCCATAAAACTAGAATTTTCAAATTATAGTCATTCAGTAATTTTCACTAACCAACCGCCAGCACCTTTGCAATTACTTTGGGCATCTGCTGTAATCGCAATTCTGGCGTAACTACCTTTAACTGTTGCCGGTAGATTTCCATTCACATTAAATGTGCCATCATTTTTCTTATCGACTTTAATGACCGCAGCCTGTTCCTTTACAGTAACTTTAATGGTTGTTGGAAAGGTGTTTTTAGATGCAGTGAAAGAAAAGGTTGAACCGGCAGTAACTTCGGCATTTTCAGCCGGCATAAAATCAGTAAATTTAGGTTTTTCACAGGATTTTGAGCTGCTACTGCCTCCGCCATAAGCCCAGCAAGCGCTAGAAGCCATCATTAAAGCAAAAGCCCACACGCAATTATTTTGTTTCATCTTTATGCCTCGTAGTGTTGTTATAGTAATTTTTATTTGTCTCTGATACACATTAACTTATTTAAACTGATTGTCAAAAGGGGTCAAAATACTAACTTTAAAACATCTATTAATTCCTGCCTTTGGGGATCATATGCAATAGCTTTCTAATATTTCGCTCAGTAATAAAAGCAAGTGAAAACAGTTGTAAAAAATTTTCAGCCACTATGATATCCAAACCAATTTTTTCAGGAACCAATTCTTTGCGGGTGCCAAAAAGTTTGTCCCAAAATGCGAGAACGATACCGTAGTTGCTGTCGTGTTCTGCACGCACGGTAGAATGATGTGTTCGGTGTAATGATGGGGTGATAATAACCTCGGACAATTTTTTTTCGTTATCAAAAGTAATATTGGAGTGGTGAAAGAAAATAAAGAATAACTGGATAGTTTCAATGGCAAGAACTAAATAAGCATCAACGCCAATTAATATAACAAACAAGCACTTGTAGGGGATTTCAAGGAACAGGTCAAAAACGTGGAATCTAAAGCCAGTAGATGCGTTAAAACTTTTGTCGCTGTGGTGCACTTTATGGAAGCGCCATAAAAACTCGTATTTGTGACTGGCGACATGCCAGACATATATTGCCAAGTCATAGAGCAAAAACGCAAATATCCATTTAACAGGATGGTTACCCATACCACTCAACAGACCATAAGACGAGAATTGCTGGGCGACAAAAAATAGAGAAGTGGCGCGTAGCGTAGTCAGGATGACGTTATTGAAAAGGAATGTTGTGGTATTGGTTACAATTGACTGCTTGTCTATTTTATTGGTGAAACGTCGATAAGGCTTCAGTTTTTCTATCACTAGCAGAGCCATGAAAGCAAGGATTGCCAAACCAAAGAATATTTGACTAGGCAGCATGTTGGCGGTGTCATTTTGCATGTGTTCGTAACCTGTTGCAAGTGTCAGAAAACGTAGTTAGTTCAAATCCGCCTTGTTCAAAAGGCCAAAACTTATCTGCTTGACTAAAAAAAATCAGCGCCAGGTGACAGCGTGTCATTTAATAAACGGGTAAGTTCCTTGATTTCATTTTTGGCGTTAACCTGATAAGTGACATCGTATTGTATGCCAAGATAATAAATAACCTCGCCTTTACGGTCAGTTAGCGGAGTAATTTTCAAATGATTAAAAAACAACTCACCGTCTTTACGGTAATTCCTTAGTGTAACTTCAACTGGTTTGTGGTTTGTAATGGCTTCGGCAATTTGGTATCGAGCTTCTTGTTCTCGGTCAGGACCCTGAAGGAAACGGCAATTATGGCCGATGATGTCTTGTTGAGTGTACCCTGTCAGTTTTTCAAAGGCTTTATTGGCATAAATAATTGGCATTCCTTCTATGTCAGGATCCGACAATGTGACCCCATTGACACATTCATCAAGTATGGCTGAAAGAATTTGTGGGATTAAGCCATTATCTTTTTTAACAACAAAACTCATGATCACACTCCTAG
>JABFSV010000149.1 GCA_013140405.1 Methyloglobulus sp.
TCTTTCACCAGACGATAAGGCTTGATTCATTTTTTCTATGATACATTTTACCGCCAATTCTACATCTTTAATTGGCAAATGTGGTTGGAGCTTAGCAAGCGATTCAATTAACTCAGACTTCGTCACATTCTATCCTGCAAAAACGAAAGAAAACATGGGGATTATTACTCGAATAACCCCCAAATAATAGCTTATTTTTCTATTTGTTTAAAAATATCTGCGAAAGTAGGCGTTCCTGCCGACTGTTGGGTATGATCTTTGATTGTCGTGGCTTCTTCATCGTGATCTTTAGCCTTAATAGACAGGGAAATTGACTTGCTTTTCTTGTCTACACCGATGAATTTAGCTTCAACTTCGTCACCTTCTTTTAACAAGGTACGGGCATCTTCAACACGATCACGTTGAATTTCAGAAGCGCGAATATAACCTTCTACATTATCAGCCAACACAACGATAGCGCCTTTTGCATCAACTTCTTTAATGACACCTTTTATCATGCTACCTTTTTCATTGGTTGCAAGAAAATTTTGAAACGGATCTTGTTCAAGTTGTTTGATACCTAAGGAAATACGCTCACGTTCAGCGTCAACCGCTAAAATCACAGTTTCTAGCTCATCGCCTTTCTTGAAATCACGAACTGATGCTTCGCCATCTTCAGCCCAGGATATATCTGACGTATGTACCAAACCATCAATACCGCCATCCAAGCCGATAAATATACCAAAATCAGTGATGGACTTGATTTTTCCACTAATTTTGTCGCCTTTGTTATGTGTTGCTGCAAATTCATCCCAAGGATTGGTTTTGCATTGTTTCATACCTAAAGAAATACGGCGACGTTCTTCGTCGATTTCCAGAATCATGACTTCGACATCTTCACCTAATTGGACGAGTTTGGATGGGTTGACATTTTTGTTAGTCCAATCCATTTCTGAAACATGCACCAAGCCTTCTACGCCTTCTTCAATTTCAACAAAACAACCGTAATCGGTCAGGTTGTTGACTTTGCCAAATGCGCGTGAGCCAGCTGGGTAACGGCGGGCAATGTTTTGCCATGGGTCTTCACCCATTTGCTTCATGCCTAATGAAACACGATTTTTATCCTTATCGTACTTCATGACTTTAACTTTTATTTCTTGGCCAATTTCAACACACTCGGATGGGTGTCTAACACGACGCCAAGCCATGTCGGTAATATGCAATAAGCCGTCAATACCACCCAAATCAATGAACGCACCGTAGTCGGTCAGATTTTTCACAACACCGGTAACAATAGCGCCTTCTTCCAGTGTTTTGAGCAGTTCTTCACGTTCTGCACTGTATTCTTTTCAACTACTGCACGACGCGAAAGCACAACGTTATTGCGTTTTTGGTCAATTTTGATGACTTTGAACTCAAGATCACGGTTTTCTAGGAACGTAGTGTCCCTAATTGGGCGAACATCAACCAAAGAACCTGGCAAAAACGCACGCAATGCGCCGACAGCAACGGTAAAACCGCCGCGAACCTTACCGTTGATTTGGCCAATGATTGTTGCTTGGTTTTCAAAAGCACTTTCCAATTCATACCATGCCTTGTTTTTCTTTGCCTTATCCCTAGAAAGAAGTGTTGCGCCAAGGCCATCTTCAAATAAATCAAGGGCAACTTCAATTTCGTCACCAATCTTTACTTCCAATTCGCCTTTGTTATCCAAGAATTGCCATTTTGGAATGACACCTTCCGATTTGGATTGAGTGCTTACGATGACCATATCATTTTCGATATCAATAACCGTACCAATCAACATTGACCCTGGACTCATTTGAGTCTTGTTCAAACTTTCTTCAAGTAATTCAGCAAAGCTTTCGCTCATTTCACATTCCCAGGCATGTCATTAAACTAACAAGCCTTAATCTAATTAAAAAGGTTAAAAAACCGCAAATACGGAAGTATTACTTATAATGCTAACGTTGCGGAACTAAACTCAGTATCTGAGCAATGACGTCGTCTATGGTCATGTCAGATGAATCGATGTAAAGGGCATCATCTGCCTTCGCCAAGGGCGCTGTTAATCGTCCTTTATCGCGGCAGTCACGCGCTTCTATGTCTCTGGTTATCTCGCCAATATTAACATCAATTCCTTTTTCCATCAACTGTTTATATCTTCTTTCAGCTCTTTTGACCGCACTTGCAGTCAAATATACCTTGCTCTCAGCTTCAGGAAACACAACTGTTCCCATATCCCTACCATCTGCAACCAAACCTGGCAGTCTTTTAAAATCCTTTTGTTTTTGCAGCAATACTTTCCTAACTTCAGGTATTGCTGCAACTTTGGAGGCTGCACTGCCATTTGCTTCCGTGCCTAACTGAGCTGTTATATCCTGGCCGTTTAACTTAACGATCAGTTCTTCATCAGATTCAAAGGTGAGATCCATCGCCTGGGCTATACCTAAAATTTCGCCAACATTGGTGAGATCGATATTATTTTGCAGCAGGGCTATGGCCAATGAACGGTAAATTGAACCACTGTCCAGGT
>JABFSV010000396.1 GCA_013140405.1 Methyloglobulus sp.
TAATTTAAAAAATATGCCCCAACGCCTAGTCCGTCTTTGCTCCGTAATGGCGGCAAAGGCCAGTTTTTCGACGATTTCACGCTCCCAGCCGGGTTTGTTTGAGTTAGTTTGATTATTTGATTGGTTCTCCATTAACCTTTACCTTAAGAAAAATAATTCAGTAGTTCCGTTGGCTGCTGCAAGCATAGCAACGGATTGTATTGTGATAATGACTCTTCCGTGTTCGCGCCACACACAACGCCGACGGAAGCGATTTTAGCATTGCGGGCCATTTGCATGTCATGTATGGAGTCTCCTACCATTAGCGTGCGGTCGGCGGTGGCCTGTGTGTGCTGCATGATTTCATGTAACATTTTTGGGTCTGGCTTGGATGCGGTTTCATCCGCGCAACGGGTAACGTTAAATAACTCTTCAGTGTTGGTTGCTTCTAGTGCATGGATTAAGCCTGCCCTGGTTTTGCCAGTAGCGACTGCCAGTCGATACCCCGATTCTTTCAACTGCACCAGCATGTCATAAACGCCGGGGAAAAAATCAGCCCGACTGAGTTGTTTCGAAAAATAGGACTGGCTGTAGTGGGCAACTAATTTAGCCTGGGTATTGGCATCGGCATCAGGGTATAAAGTATGCACTGCATTTTCTATGGATAAACCTATCGTATCTTTGGCTACGTGTGGCTCAGGAATCAAAAAACCGTATTCTTTCCCCGCTTGTTGCAAACAATGGACAATCCAGTCGATGGTATTTATCAGTGTGCCGTCCCAATCGAAAACAATCAGGTCAAATCTGTTTTTCATTGTTAATAAAATCAAGATATTGTTGTGGTAATGGGGCAGAAATTTTTACGGTCTCTCCCGAAACAGGATGTTGAAATTGTAAGGTCTCTGCATGCAGGAACATCCGTTTATAACCCCGGTTTTTAAAGGATTTATTCGCATCATCAAAGCCATAACGGTCATCGCCGATAATCGGATGGCTTAGATAAGCGGCATGTACACGTATTTGATGGGTGCGCCCAGTTTTGGGCGAGGCTTCAACCAAGGTTGCATCCTGATACAGTTTTAATCGCCTGAACAAAGTTTCGGATGCTTTCCCTGCTGGGCTGATGACCACCATCCGTTCACCACCTTTGCTCACATTTTTTTGCAAGGGTTGGTCAACGACCAGTTTTTTTCTGGCCCATTGCCCTGAAAGCAAGGCTAGATAGGTTTTGGTCACCGTATCATCGCGGAATTGCTCGTGCAGTGAGCGCAAAGAGCTGCGTTTTTTGGCAATTAATAAGCAACCGGATGTGTCCTTGTCCAGTCGATGCACCAGTTCCAGGAAGCGTTGCTCAGGGTTGATTTTCCTGAAACCTTCGATAATGCCCGAATCTATGCCGCTACCGCCATGCACGGCAAAGCCTGAAGGCTTGTTGACGATCAATAGCGAATCGTCCTCGAATAACACATTGCGTTGCAATATTTCAGTTAAGCCACGGCTGACAGGTAGCCCTTCATCGGAAGTTTCCGCAATGCGAACAGGCGGAATCCTGACAATATCGCCAATAACCAAGCGATATTTGACATCTACCCGTCCCTTGTTGACCCGTACTTCGCCTTTGCGGACGATACGGTAAATACGGCTTTTTGGTACGCCTTTCAAGCGGGTAATGAGGAAATTATCCAGCCTTTGTTCACTATTGTCTTCAGTGATTTCCACCCATTGAACCTGGGGGGCTGTGCTTTGTTGGTCAGTGTTCATAGCATAAATAATACCAGTATATTGCCCAGTTTGATTGTTTAAATTGATGAAAAGCAATAAGGTTGCTATATTATCTTTGCTTTAAACAAAAATAGCAGACTCCGTAAGGTTTCTATGATGAAACCAGACAGAAGTGAGCCGGTGAGGGTTCAGTTATAACTAGAAATAATGTTTAATCCTCAGCCGCAAGAATTTTCGGGTTGATCATTCACCCATGACGAATGAATTAATAAATCCTGTCCAAGACAGACTTTACACTAACGACTGACAAAACTCATAGCATAGTTAAGAACTACGCGCAGCCACCGTTGATCTCATCACACTATAACCTACAAGGTACAAATTAGAGTCGAGATGCCAAACATCAAGTCATTTATTTCTAAGCATAAATAGACAATGGAACAACGAAGAGTCCAATCGTATATTAGTACGCGACAACTTGGTGCGTAAGATTAAACTCAGTCTTAATCAGTAAACTCTGATTGTTGGAGCAGTACATAAAAAGGAAATGCAATGAAAAGAATGCTTATCAATGCTTCGCAGGCAGAAGAACTGCGGGTTGCTTTGGTAGATGGTCAAAAACTGTATGATTTTGACATAGAAGTACCTTCAAAAGAACAGAAAAAATCCAATATTTACAAGGGCATAATCACCCGTGTAGAACCTAGTCTGGAAGCGGCGTTTATCAACTACGGCGCTGAAAAGCATGGCTTTTTACCATTCAAAGAAATTTCTCCTATCAATCTCAAAGCCAAAGACGAGACCGAAGG
>JABFSV010000109.1 GCA_013140405.1 Methyloglobulus sp.
GCAAGTTAACATCCCCATCCCAGTCTGTGCTGCGACCATTGCCGACTATGCCAAACTGATGGCAGAAGGTTATGGGGATGAGGATATTTCAGCGTTATTCAGGTTGAAAAGACCGTAACAACGCAGGGTTTGATAAGCAATCAATTTGTCTACAGTCCAGTTGATTTAGATTAGGCATAAAGTATTTTATAGGAAGAGTAGCACTCATCAGCCTTTTCCATAAAACTCACTATCTCTATAAATATCGTGGATATGCCTTATTAATACCATGATGATAGAGGCAATGGGTAAGGCGAGTAAAATTCCCAAGAAACCGAATACCTGACCGCCTGCCATCACCGAAAATATGACTGCGACGGGGTGCAGACCTATCTTGTCACCTACTAATTTGGGCGTTAATACAGTGCCTTCCAGGGCTTGGCCTATCAGAAATACGATGGCAACAGGGAACAACTGGGCTAATTCTTGATACTGCACAAGGGCGGCAATACAGGCAGTAACGATGCCAACAATGGCGCCAAGGTAAGGGACAAAGCTGACTAGTCCAGAGACCATACCTATCAATAAGGCCAAATCCAACCCAACTATCCAAAGCCCCACGCTGTAAATACAACCCAATGCCAGCATGACGTAGAACTGCCCTCGCAGGAAGGCGGACAATACGGTATCGACTTCCCCAGCAAGTTTAGCGGTGGTGGGCGTGATCCTTCTCGGCAACAGGCCATAAACTTTGGCGACCAGAATGTCCCAATCGCGCAGCAGATAGAACGTAACGACAGGAATCAACAATAGATTCATCAGCCAAGCCGCTATTACGCCGCCGGAATGGGAAATTGAACTCATCGTGGTAGCAACAATACCGCCGGCTTTCTGCCAGTGATTCTTAACGATATTAATCAGTTCGTTTGTCTCGACAGGCTTTAGCGTTACACCAAAACGCTGCTCCAGCCACGGTAACAAGACACCATTAATTTTTTCGGCGTAAGCAGGTAAGCTGCTTATAAAATTGGCTATCTGGACTTCCAATTGGGGTATCAAGAGGAACAACACCAACACTAACACGAGAGACATCGTGAAAAAAACCACCATGACCGATTGGGTTCTGGATAAGCGGTAGGTTTCCAGTTTGTCGGTAAGTGGATCCCCTAGGTAGGCAAGTATTGCGGAAAACACAAACGGCATTAATACCGGCGACAATAGATAAATTAACCAGCCGCCAAACGCGATTAGTGCGAGAACAAGCCATTTTTGTGAATCTGTCATCAACTTATATCCTTATCAATTTTGCCCATAAATACGTGTTTGGCTTTAGATTTAGATGGTGGATATCAAAGCCTGAGGCTGTTTTGAGCCACCATCAAATGTAGATCACCAAAATATAGCTTGGTTGGACAATAACAAAAGGTGCTGATTAGATAAAACCGCCCGAACGAAGATAGAAAAACGCGACGACTGTGACGATCAACAAACCTAAGCCCACAAGCAAGCCCCATCTTAGCGTGGAATTTTCATTTGTGGGGCTATTTTTAGCGCCATTGACAGCTACCCCTTCAATGCTGGCATTGATTGCCCTGAATTTACCCTGCCTATCTCTAGTCACTTGATAATGGATAATGTCACCAGGGATGGGACGACGGCTTGTCTCTCCGAGTGAAGAAATATGGATAAACACATCCCTGCCGCCATTGTCTGGGGTAATAAAACCAAATCCCCTATCCTCTTTCCAAGTTTTTAAAACTCCTGTCAATAATGGTTTTGTCATAAAAATAGTGTAATTATTAAGTGTGTCATGCTGGTTTTCGGCAAATGCTGTAAAGATGCCAGTATAGCCAAATGTATATGCTTAGGTAAAACCTGTTAATCGCGCATCTGCCCAATTAACAAATCGCTATTAAGGAGTTGTATCCTAAATTTGATGACAGTCAATATTAGAAGGTCGGTTGGCAAAACTGCTATTTTGTCGAGCCACAAAATAGATTACATCACGGTGAGGGTTTTTATGTTGGTGCCAGATTATCCCCTGGCGAGGATAATCTGGGAATTTTAGGTCTTACTTGGCTTTTCTCTGGATAATGACCTTGTCATCAATGATTAACTCGGATATCCCGCCCATAACGGAACGTATCGTGCAAGAAGCTGTTTTAAAGCCGCCGTTTTTGCTGTTTTCACCCACCCACTTCAACGTAATATAGTTTTCCTTGTCGCTTTGGGTTTCTGAGGGGAAATAAACCTGCTCATGCGTTGCTTCCAGTACGGCCTTGGGGCAAGCCTCAGTTGCCATGGTTTGCAAGTTAAAATAATTTCTGACCATAGCCGCTGATTCTATTTGCTCGGTCGATTGTTGTTTGTTGAGTCCCACCATAATGAAACCCACGGCTATGGCACCCATGACTGCAATCGCTAATTTAGCGGATTCTGACATCTTTTCTTTTTCTTCTGGCTGGTTTTCATCTGACATTTTATACCCCTGGTAGTTGTTTGAACGATTGTGTAACAGTACGCCTGGATT
>JABFSV010000369.1 GCA_013140405.1 Methyloglobulus sp.
CCGTACGCGCCGGCAAATGGGATCGTACGTTGGTTGGTGCGGAAATCGCCCATAAAACGTTGGGTATCGTCGGTTTCGGAACGATAGGCCGGATCGCGTCTACACGTGGGTTAGGTTTAAGAATGGTTGTGATTGCATACGATCCGTTTGTTGCCCCAGAAATCTACGCAGAATACGGTGTTGAATCTGTCAGTTTGGATGATTTGGTCAGCCGCGCCGACTACATAACCTTGCATTGCCCATTAATCGAGAAAACCAAAAACCTCATCGGTGCAGCGCAGTTTGCCAAAATGAAAAAAGGCGCTCGTATTATCAATTGCGCCCGTGGCGGCTTAATTGATGAAAAAGCCTTATATGATGCGTTAAAAAGCGGTCAATGTGCGGGAGCAGCGTTAGACGTTTACGAAAACGAACCGCCAGCCGGATCACCCTTGCTGGAATTGGAAAACATCGTGTTTACTCCACACTTAGGCGCATCCACGTCAGAAGCCCAAGTGGCTGTGAGTGTTGAAATCGCACGGCAAGCGGTGTTGTTCTTGAGAACGGGCGAAGCGGTTAATGCACTTAACCTGCCAAGAGTTTCTGCTGAAGAGCTAAATAAATCGCATGATTTCATGAATTTAGCGACAAAATTAGGCAAAATATTGGCTGGATTAGCTAACCAGCCTATCACCAAAATAGAAGTGGCGTTATACGGCAAAGCGGCTGATGCGGCGGTGCGTCCAGTTTCGGTTGCCGCCCTGATTGGGGTGTTGAGCGGTCAGGTTTCCGCTCCCGTCAATCGCGTGAATGCCGAAAATATTGCCAAGCGTCAAGGCATTGCCTTAGTTGAGTCGGTTTCGCAAGACTCGCCAGATTACGTGTCACTTATCCAAGTAACTGCACATTGTGCCGATCAAAGCATTTCGCTTTCTGGTGCTTTACTCGGTGGTCGCCAGCCGCGACTGGTGTGCATTAACCATTTTGATATCGAAGTCGTACCCGAAGGCACGTTGATCGTTACCCGTCATGACGATAGGCCAGGCGTTATTTCCCAGATCAGCTCCGTGTTGGGCAATGCCAATATCAATATCACCCGTATGCAAGTGAGTACGGTCGATGTCAAAGATCAGGCAATGGCGGTCATCAGTGTGTCAGAGCCAGTGTCCGATGCCATCATGCAGCAAATTTGCAACCTCACACCCGTCTGTAACGCCAAGCAAATTAGCCTATGAGTTATGACGTAATCTGCTTTGATTGCGATAGCACGTTAAGCAAAATTGAAGGCATAGACGAACTGGCGAAGTGGGTGGGCGTGGGTGAGGAAATGGCTCGCCTGACCGATGCGGCGATGAATGGCGAATTACCGCTGGAGCAGGTTTACGGCAAGCGTTTGGAAACCATCAGACCGGACAAATCCGTCATTGATTGGGTGGCGGATTTGTACATTTCCGAAATAGTCGATGGCGCAAAGGAAATTTTCGATAATTTGTTAACTCAGGACAGGGAAATCCACATCATCAGCGGGGGCTTGCGCCAAGCCATTCTGCCGCTGGCTGATTTTCTCGGTGTGCCTAAAAGCCGAGTCCATGCCGTTGACATACATTTCAATGCTGACGGCAGTTATGCAGGATTTGACGAAAATTCGCCGCTGGCGCGTTCCGGCGGTAAGCACGAAATCTGCAAGCGATTGCTAAATGGCAAAAGCAGTCTGGTATTAATCGGCGACGGTAAAACCGACATGGAAGCCAAGCAGCCGGGAGTTACGGTCATTGGCTTTGGCGGCGTTTGTGATCGGGCTGTAACAAGGGAATTTGCAGATTATTTTGTGAATGATAAAAACATTAATTTTTTGTATCCTTTGATTAAATGAAAAGACAACTTTTAGTCGTTCGGCTTGCATTCTTAATTTTTTTATCCATTTGGATATCGCCCTCTTACGCATGTGAATGCGCCATAAATACAACAGACGAACAATTTTTTTCTAAATCGAAATTGGTTTTTCGAGTTCGAATCACAGACAACGAATTAAGACCGAGTCAAGAAATAAATTTAGATAAGTTGAGTTCTGATTTTATAGGAACCGAATATGTCAGAGCAAAATATCGTCTCTTGGAAGTCTTTAAGGGAATGCCCAGCACTGAAGGGTATTTGAATTTATTAGTTTATACTAACACTGGTAACTGTGCTGTGGATTTAATGACTGGTGTTGAATACGTAATATTTCTAGATTCTAAAGATGATTTCATTATCGCTTGTTCACGTTCATTTCCAGTATTTGTAAATGAAAATGTCGGCAGAGTTGAAAAATTAAGAAAAATGAAAGCTAATTAGCCATAGCATGGAGATGGGCGATGCCTTGATTTCGGCATCGGCATTGCCGCAGAATGAATTGCTTTGCACCGGAAAAAGCAAGCATTTTGCCCAAATTAAAGGGTTGCAACTTGATCTTTTTACCTCCTGAAAAGAAATAATTTGTAATTTATAGACTTCAAATCATTTTCATTTTAAAAGTAAGTTTAGAGAACAATATCAAAAATGGCCGGACACAGTAAATGGGCTAACATCAAACACAGAAAGGCTGGGCAGGATGCCAAACGCGGTAAAATTTTTACCAAAGTGCTACGCGAAATCACCGTCGCCGTCAAAACCAGCGGCCCCGATGCAGCAAGCAACCCAGCCTTACGTACTGCAATTGATAAGGCGTTAAGCGCTAATATGCGCCGCGACACCATCGACACCGCCATCAAAAAAGCCTCCGGCGCATTGGAAGGCGCAAACTACGAAAACGTCCGTTACGAAGGTTATGGCCCTGGAGGCACGGCGGTCATCGTCGATTGCCTGACCGATAACCGCAACCGCACCGTAGGCGAAGTACGTCACGCCTTCACCAAAGCAGGTGGTAATTTGGGTACGGACGGTTCCGTAGCCTACCTATTCAATAAGCTGGGCATTCTCAGTTATGCACCAGGAGTGGACGAAGATACCCTGATGGAAGCTGCGTTAGAAGCCGGTGCCGATGATGTCTTAAGTTACGACGACGGTTCTGTCGATGTCATGACCACGCCGGAAACCTATCTAGCCGTCAAAGAAGCATTAGTTGCAGCAGGTTTCGAACCGGATAATGCCGAAGTCACCATGCAGGCTTCAACCCAAGCCGAGTTGGATGCCGAAACCGCCGAAAAAATGCTGCGGCTGATCGACCGCCTGGAAGACCTGGACGATGTGCAGAATGTCTATTCCAATGCGGATATTAGTGATGAAATTATGGAAGGAATTGCAACGTAATGAAATGGCTATACTGCATTGTAAAATTTTTGGTAGCATCCACCACTATAATTAACAAAAATTGATTAGTAGCGTTTAGATGGCGTTGAGCGTAACCATCCAGGTATCATGCACATTAAATTAATCATGGCGGAAAACCAATGGAACAGCTTAGTCTACTAGAACCTAGCGAATTACGGCGGCAACCGATTGATGCAGGAATTGCCTTTGAACCTGTGTCCAAGGGCTTTCAAATGCAATATGAACATCCCAATGGATACTTGTATCAAGGAAATTCTATTGATTGGCTTGCTTCCCTGGACGATGCCAGTGTTGATCTTGTTTTTGCTGATCCACCCTACAACATCAAGAAAGCAGATTGGGATAGTTTCGAGAGCCAAGAGAAATATATTGAGTGGTCTATCAATTGGATAAAACAAGCCTCACGAGTATTAAAGCCTACGGGGTCTTTGTATGTCTGTGGCTTTTCAGAAATCCTTGCTGATTTGAAACATCCAGCATCAAAGTATTTCAAGCATTGCCGCTGGCTTATTTGGCACTACAAGAACAAAGCAAATTTGGGCAATGATTGGGGGCGATCCCACGAAAGCATTATTCATTTTCGGAAGTCTGACGCTGCCAAACTCAATATTGACGATGTACGCACCCCTTACGGAGCGCACACGCTGAAATACCCGTCCCATCCGCAGGCAGAGACAAGTGCTTATGGCAAGGGCGCAAATAAGCAACGCGACAACTGGACACCACATCCCAAAGGAGCGAAGCCAAAAGACGTGATGGATATTCCGACTACTTGCAACGGCATGGGAGAAAAAACCCCACATCCTACTCAAAAACCTGAAGAGCTAGTGCGTAAATTCATACTGGCCTCCTCGAATGAAGGCGATCTAGTTATTGACCCATTTTCCGGATCTGGGACAACAGCAGTTGTATCCGAACAGCTTGGTCGACGATGGATGGCTTGCGACCTTGATCCAATATACAACAAATGGGCAATAGAAAGACTTAACCATGTTCGACGTATGACTAAAAACGAATGGATATCTCATGACCGAAAAACGGCAGAAAGAAGGGAATCTATCCGATGAATCTCTCCGATTTGCTGGGTTACGTCACGAACAAAGAAAGGTTTCGCACCGTCAACGACTATATTGATTTTTGTGGTCGGTATTTGGAATTTGTCGAAACTGGTTTACAAGCCAGGATAGTGTCGCAGAATGAAAGCCACTATCAATTTTTCCAATACCGGAAAGAGGGCAGCTTCAACATAACACGACCGCTGAATTCGCGCCTAATTTATGATGCCGAAACATTTTCCAAAGCGGCGCAGCAGTTCCGCATGACGCTTGAACAAATGCGCGATAGGCAGCAGCCATCCGGTAATTTAAGGGAAAACTTGATTTGTACCATCTACACGCTACAACAAACTATTGGTGCTGCACTGGATGGACTGCCTACTGGGAAATCTAATCAAGCCAGAAAAGTGAATGGCGATTTATTTGAGCGGCTTATTCGTTTACTGATTGTGTCCCTTAATGTCGATTGTTTATCTGGAACCATGCAAGTCCCCGTAAAAGATGTGGATGGAAGTGAGCTTTTCAAATCCAGCTATCAGCACGATTTGCTTATAAGCAAAGATGACAAACTGAAAATTATTGGTTCGGTGAAAACTTCCAGTAAAGATCGAATAGATAAAGTCTTCATGGATAAGTTTCTTTATAACCGCCTTACTGATACATCACTACCGCATATAGCCATTTTCCTTAACGATGTGCAGCGAAAGAAAACAGCGCGAGAAAATCAATACGGAGTAAATTCCACATTCTTGCCTGGACATTTCAAGGCGTTTACGGTCAAGTTAAGCCCATTAGACGGTGTTTATTACTGTGACATTCGCCCTAATATGGTTGAGGATGATTTGCTTTCAAAACATATTAAAACCATCGATCACTTTTTCTATTCCGATATTTGGGAACTGCTTAATAAACATGGGCAAAGCCTGGATGAAATCGCTATCGAACGAAAAGAAAACGGGGTCGAAAAAATAACATCTAACAAATTATTGAGTTAAATGAGCAAGTTTGTAACCTTTAATTTTTAATTACAAGTGCGAATTCTAGGCATAGACCCCGGCTCAAGATTGACAGGTTACGGCGTGATTGAAGAGTCGCCGCGCGGTTTCCAATACATCGCCAGCGGGAGTATTCGGGTGACGGCGGAGTATTTTCCTGATCGGCTTAAGCAGATATTCAAAGGTTTATTGGAAGTGGTGGAACGCTATCAGCCTGAGCAAATGGCGATTGAGCAGGTATTTATGCACATCAACGCGGATTCGGCGTTAAAATTGGGGCAGGCGCGTGGTGCAGCGATTTGCGCGGTGCAAGCGGCAGGTTTGCCGGTGTTTGAATATTCCGCCAAACAAGTTAAACAAGCCGTGGTCGGGAAGGGAAATGCCGCGAAGACGCAAGTTCAACACATGGTGAAAATTCTGTTAAATATTCAAGGCAAAATGCAGATTGATGCCAGCGATGCGTTGGGTATTTGCATCTGCCATGCCCATCATCAACAAACTGCGCTGCGCCTGCAAAAAGGTTTAGGGTTGTGATCGGCTTCCTGCGCGGTAAATTGATCCATAAAGCGCCGCCCTTATTATTGCTGGATGTGCAAGGCGTGGGTTATGAGGTGGAAGCACCGATGACGACGTTTTATAACTTGCCCGCGATTGGCACGGAAATCCTCCTGCATACGCATTTGGTGGTCAGGGAAGATGCCCACATCTTATTCGGCTTTTCCACCGAAGCCGACCGGACAATGTTCAGGACGTTAATCAAGGTGAATGGTGTTGGTCCCAAGTTGGCGTTGACGATATTGTCCGGTCAGACCGCCGAAGAATTCCATCGTTGTATCCATAATAATGACACGCAAGCCTTGGTGCGTTTGCCGGGCGTAGGTAAAAAAACCGCCGAACGCCTCGTCATCGAAATGCGCGACCGCTTGCCGGATTTGGGGGAGTCACAGATAGGTAATCTCGAATTGGTCAGTTCGAATATGTCGCCAACGAATTCAAATCCCAAGCAGGAAGCCATCAGCGCCTTATGTTCATTAGGTTATAAGCCCTTAGATGCTAGTAAAATGGTGCAAAACATCGGGACAGAAGGAAAAAGCTGTGAAGATATTATCCGATTGGCGTTGCAAGGTGCGGTTAGATGATTGTTGATCGGACGCGATTTTGTCAGAAACCGTTTGTCTTGAGCTTGTCCCACAGGGACTTCCTATGGTCGTCGAAAGAAAAATGGACTTCGACAAGCTCAGTCCGAACGGAATTTTTGCGTTCAATGATAGGTGGTTGCTAAATGATCGAAAGTGATCGCATGATTAGCCCGAAAAGCCACCCAGATGAGGAACGGCAAGACCGCGCCATACGTCCTAAGCGTCTGGTGGATTATGTAGGACAACAAGAGCTACGTACCCAAATGGAAATCTTTATCCAGGCGGCGACGGCGCGTAAGGAAGCACTCGATCACGTCCTGATTTTTGGCCCGCCAGGGCTGGGAAAAACCACGTTAGCCAATATCATCGCCACGGAAATGTGTGTTAACATTCGCCAAACTTCGGGGCCGGTGCTGGAAAAGGCGGGCGATTTGGCGGCTTTGCTCACCAATCTTGAGGCTCATGACGTGCTGTTTATTGATGAAATCCATCGTTTGAGTCCAGCGGTGGAAGAAATCCTGTATCCAGCGATGGAAGATTACCAACTGGATTTGATGATCGGTGAAGGACCCGCCGCCCGCTCGATCAAGCTGGATTTGCCGCCGTTTACACTAGTCGGTGCAACGACTAGGGCAGGCTTGCTGACATCGCCATTGCGGGATCGTTTTGGTATCGTTCAACGCCTTGAATTCTATACGATTGATGAGCTTGCAAGCATCGCTATGCGTTCAGCAAATGTATTGGGCATCAGCATGGAGCCGCAAGGCGCTTATGAAATTGCCCGCCGTTCCCGTGGTACGCCGCGTATCGCCAACCGCTTGTTGCGGCGGGTGCGGGATTACGCCGAAGTTAAGGCGACTGGCGTGATAACAAAAATTATTGCTGTTCAGGCTCTGGACATGTTGCGTGTGGATACTAACGGTTTTGATGCCCTGGATCGCAAACTTTTGATGGCGATGATAGACAATTTTTCCGGTGGCCCGGTGGGTCTTGATACCTTGGCAGCGGCGATTAATGAAGAGCGCGGCACGATTGAAGACGTATTGGAACCTTATCTATTGCAACAAGGTTTCATCATGCGTACGCCGCGTGGTCGTGTGGTAACGCAACAAGCGTATTTGCATTTTGGCTTAAAACTGCCGAAAAGCATGGGCGTTTCCGAGGATTTGTTTGAATAAGCCGTTTAGCTGGGCAGTCCGTGTGTATTACGAGGACACCGACGCTGGCGGCGTGGTGTTTTATGCCAATTATTTAAAGTATCTGGAGCGGGCTAGGACAGAATATCTCCGTGCGCTGGGATATGAACAGGATGAGTTGATGACCCAAGCGGGAGTCATTTTTGCCGTAAGGTCGTTACAAATTGAATACATCAAGTCCGCTCGTTTCAATCAGATGGTTCAAGTGAGCGCGAAAATTAAAGATATAAAAAAAGCCAGCCTTGAATTTGCCCAACAAATTACCCATGACGGACAACTATTAGTGACAGCCGATGTTTGTATTGCCTGTTTAGACGTAGACACCATGAAACCCAAAGCTATTCCCGACTATTTATTAGAGCAGTTAAAACATGAATACTGATTTATCAATCTTCCATTTAATAATGGATGCCAGTTTTGTCGTCCAATTTGTCATGCTGATACTGATTGCGGCATCTGTGGCATCGTGGACTTTCATCTTTTCTAAGCGTAAGGAGCTTAGCCGGGCGATACAGATCACGGACGAATTCGAAGAGGAATTCTGGTCAGGTGTTGCGTTGGCTGAGTTGTACAGAAAATTGGCAGCAAAAGATTTTGAACCCGAAGGCGTAGAGAAAATATTTTTGGCTGG
>JABFSV010000460.1 GCA_013140405.1 Methyloglobulus sp.
TGATAGAAGCAAATGAGGCAAAACAATTGCTGCAACTTGCCGGATTGACGGCTGCTGATGTCAAACAGCTAGATAGCACAGGTCGTTTGGTCAGCCAGATCAGCATAAGGTCGCCGATAACTGGGAGGGTGATTGAACGCATGGCGGTTTCCGGTACCCATGTAGATCCCATGTCGCCGCTGTATCGCGTAGCCAACCTGGATGAACTTTGGCTGGAAATCAACATCCCCCAAGATTACATCGACGACATCAAAATCGGCGATAAAGTACAGGTGGAAAACACGTTGGCTGAGGCCGAAATTAAGGTGTTGGGCCAAAGCGTGAATCCAGAAAACCAGACGGTTCTGGCTAGGGCAGTCATCAGGGATAACCCGTCATCAGTCCGTATTGGACAAAAGGTAACAATCCAACATCTCCAAACCAGCGATGCTGAAACCTATCTGCTACCCGATGCCGCTATTGCCCACAATGACGGTAAAACTTACGTTTTCATCAGGGATAAAGACGGTTTCAAGGTTAGTCCGGTCACTATATTGGGCAAACAATCAGATGGTTCGGTCATTACTGGCAATTTTTCTGGAAACGAGGAAATCGCCATGAATAACGCGGTTGCGCTCAAAGCCTTGTGGTTGGGTTTAGGGAGTGGTGAATAATGGCGAGCCTTATACGTTTTGCGCTCAGCCAGCGCATACTCATTTTGTTAGCTGTATTTCTACTGGCAGGAGGAGGTTATTATGCGTTCAAAAATATCCCTATCGACGCGTTCCCTGAAGTTTCGCCCACACAGGTAAAAATTATCGTCAAAGCGCCCGGCATGACACCGGAAGAGGTTGAGGCCAGGATCACCGCACCTATCGAAGTTGACCTGCTGGGCATTTCGCACCAAACCATGCTGCGTTCCATCGCCAAATATGCGTTGACAGATATTACCGTCGATTTTGAAGAAGGCACCGATATTTTTTGGGCACGTCAGCAGATCGCCGAACGCTTGAATACCTTATGGGGTGATTTACCATCAGGCGTATCTGGCGGTATTGCGCCGATGACTACACCATTAGGGGAAATGTTCATGTTTTCCATTGACGGTGCTGGTTTAAGCCTCATGGAAAAGCGCGATTTGTTGGACTGGGTTATCCGACCTGCCCTCAGGACAGTTCCAGGTGTCGCCGATGTGAATTCATTGGGCGGCACGGTAAGAAGTTTTGTGGTGATGCCCGATAATGCGCGTTTGGCAGCACGTGGGATTAACATGGACAAGTTAATTAGTGCGTTACAAACCAATAACCGTAATGATGGCGCAGGGCGCATGACCGAGGGCGAAGAAGCGCTGATCGTCCGCGCCGAAGGCCGCATTAAAACCTTGGAAGATGTCAAAGCCATTGTGGTCGATAGCAATCAGGGCATGTCGATTACTGTCGGCGATGTCGCTGATGTTTCCATTGGTGCTTTGACCCGTTACGGCGCGGTCAGTAAAGACGGCAAAGGCGAAGCGGTCACAGGTTTGGTGTTGAGCTTACGCGGCGCAAATGCTCGGCAGACTATCGTCGGTATCGAGGAAAAATTGGCAGAAATCACCCCAGGTTTTCCTGAAGGCGTAAAGGTCAAGGTTTTTTATAATCGTGGCGATCTCGTGGATAAGGCGGTCGATACCGTATTCCATGCGCTCATGGAAGCCATCGTGCTGGTGGTTATCCTGCTGATCTTGTTTTTGGGTAACCTGCGGGCTGCTCTTACCGTCGCTTTGGCATTGCCGATGGCGGCGATGGTGACTTTTATACTGATGAAGTTTACCGGCATGTCAGCAAACTTGATGAGCCTCGGTGGCTTGGCAATAGCGATTGGTATGCTGGTCGATGCGGCGGTGGTCGTGGTCGAAAATATCATCACCCATTTGGCGCATAAGGAAAAAGCCGAACGCTTGCCGCGTTTGCATGTCATCTACCGCGCCACGCGGGAAGTGGCCGTGCCGGTGACTTCAGGTATTTTGATTATCATCATCGTATTTTTGCCTTTGCTGACCTTGCAAGGTTTGGAAGGTAAGTTGTTTACTCCCGTGGCGTTAACGATTGTTTATGCGCTGGGCGGATCCCTAATTTTATCGTTAAGCGTCATACCCGTACTGGCTTCGTTTTTACTCAAGGAAGTCACGCACGAAGAACCGTGGTTGCCGCGTAAGTTATTGGGTCTTTACCAACCTGCCCTACTTTGGTGTCTTGAGAACAGCAAAAAGCTCTACTTCATCGCAGGTGGATTGTTGGTTGTGACCGCTTTAGTGTTTACCCAGATCGGTAGCACCTTTATGCCAACGATGGACGAAGGCGACATCATTGTACAGGTCGAAAAATTACCGTCGATTACCTTGGAACAATCGGTTGCTTTGGATGGGCAGATACAAAAAATGTTGCTAAGGGAAATTCCAGAAATCACCACGGTTGTTGCACGGGTAGGTTCTGATGAGTTGGGGCTAGATCCGATGGGGCTTAATGAAACCGACACATTTTTGGT
>JABFSV010000489.1 GCA_013140405.1 Methyloglobulus sp.
GTCATGGCCCGTCCGGCGAAGGCAATAAGCCAGCCACATTTCCGGCCTTGCGGTCACAACACGCCGATTATTTGATTAAGACACTCACCGACTTCAAGTCTGGTACGCGTAGCAAAAATACTGATAACATGATGTATATGATTACAAAAAAAATGACGGATGATGAAATCAAAGCGGTCTCTTATTATATTTCGACGATGAAATAATGCTTTTGTAAAAACAAAACTTGAACACATTCATGCTCTTTTCATAAGCCGTATTTATGATGTCATGACTAACTTGATTTTTTGGAGACAAAAACCCATGCTTAAAAAAATTGTCGGACTTGCCTTGGTAATCTTTTTCGTTTCATTTGCAACGTTATTAAAAGCGGAAGAGCAATCAAGTACGGGCTATGAAGCCGTAGCCCCCCCCCAACCCACCGCAAATCCCGCCAAAATTGAAGTGATAGAATTTTTCTGGTACGGCTGCCCACATTGCTATAGCTTTGAACCTTCGTTGACAACTTGGTTGAAAGCAAAACCTGAAAATGTAGATTTCATTAGAATTCCAGCTATTTTCAATGAACAGTGGGGTAAACATGCCAAGGCTTATTTTACTGCCGAAGCATTGGGTGTAATCGACAAAATCCACGCCGATTTTTTTGATGCTATCCAAGAGAAAAAACAGGAACTTGAAACGGAAGACCAATTAGCTAAATTCTTTACCGCTCACGGTGTTAAAGAAGCCGATTTTCGCGAAACCTATAACTCTTTCATGATTGATGCAAAAATGCGCCAAGCCCCAGCCCTTGCGGCAAAATACGGTATCACTGGCGTTCCCGCTATTGTCGTCAACGGAAAATATAAAACCAACGGGACGTTAGCAGGTTCTCAAGAAAAGATGATTGATGTAGTGAATGCCCTCATTAAAAAAGAGAGCGGAGCAAAGTAATACTTTTTTTTTGCTAGCTTTAGTTGTGTACCGCGAGAAGATTGGTACACAACTTGTTGGATTAGTTAACTTCGATGAAGGAACGAAATCGAGGACTTGGACACTCAAAAACTCAGCTTTGCACTAACTAAATATAATCTCCACGTCAAACCGAAAAAGCGGCTTTAGGAATTACCTTGATCGAGTTTAAACGCGGCATGTAATGTCCTGACCGCCAATTCCAAATACTTTTCATCCACCACCACCGAAATTTTAATTTCAGAGGTTGAAATCATCCTTATGTTAATGCCTTCGACTGCCAAGGCCTTAAACATAGTGCTTGCGATACCTGCGTGGGAGCGCATACCAACGCCGACAATGGAAACTTTCACAATGCCGTCGTCCCCCGTCACTTTTTTAGCGGCCAGTTCGGCACAGGTCTTTTCTAACGCCGCTTTAGCGCGTTGGTAATCATTACGGTGGACGGTGAAGGTGAAATCGGTTGTCGCATCGTCGGCAATATTCTGGATAATCATATCCACTTCAATATTGGCATCGGCTATAGGGCTGAGGATTTTGGACGCAATTCCAGGGCGGTCGGGTACGCCGCTGATGGTCAATTTAGCTTCGTCCCTGTTAAACGCAATTCCTGAAATTAACGCACTTTCCACTTCTGATTCCTCGTAAGTAATAAGCGTCCCTGCGCCTTCGGTAAACGAAGACAACACTCTTAAAGGGACATTGTATTTTCCGGCAAATTCTACCGACCGTATCTGTAAGACTTTTGAACCCAGGCTGGCCATTTCCAGCATTTCTTCAAAGGTGATTTTATCTAACCTACGAGCCTTGGGTTCGACGCGGGGATCGGTAGTATAAACACCGTCCACATCTGTATAGATATGACATTCATCGGCTTTCAATGCCGCCGCTAAAGCTACCGCCGTGGTATCTGAGCCACCGCGTCCCAGCGTGGTAATATTGCCATCTTCATCGACACCTTGAAACCCCGCGACAACAACAACACTACCTTGATTTAGATGAGACCGCATGCGCTCGTCATCAATGCTGAGTATCCGCGCCTTGGTATGGCTGCTGTCGGTCAGGATTTTCACCTGGCCCCCCGTATAAGAACACGCCGCACAGCCGATAGCATGTAAAGCCATGCTCAACAAAGCGACGGTGACTTGCTCGCCTGTGGAAACCAGCACATCCAGTTCCCGTTCGGTCGGTTGCTGCTGCATTTCTTTTGCCAGACCAATGAGACGATTGGTTTCACCGCTCATGGCGGAAACGACGACGACAATTTGATTCCCCTTGTCGTGGGAGGTTTTGACTTTTTCCGCGACCGCCTTGATACGCTCAACAGAGCCGACCGACGTACCACCAAATTTATAAACGTAAAGTGCCACTTAAATAAAACCTATTCTGTTAATTGTGCTTGTATCCAAGCCGGAACTTGAGCCAATGCTTCTGCCAAACCTGACGGGTCGTTGCCACCCGCCATCGCCATATCTGGCCTGCCGCCGCCTTTGCCACCTACTTTGGTTGCGACAAAATTGACTAAATCACCTGCCTTAATCTTGCCCATTTGATCTTTCGAGACACTGGCAACTAAACTGACTTTATCGCCCTCAATAGCTGCCAATACTAAAGCCGAACTACCCAGCTTATTTTTTAACTGGTCGGCAAGGTCTCGTAACGCTTTGGGATCAACCTGATCCAACTTAACCGCCAATATCTTTACCCCTGCTACTTCAATCGCTTGACTAACCAAGTCATTACCAGCAGAACTAGCAAGTTGCGCTTGCAGCTTTTCCAGTTGCTTTTCCAGGCTTCGGGTTTTATCCAGTAGTTGCTCTACTTTTTCTGCGGCTTTTTCCGGTGCGCTTTTTAGCAATCCCGCAATAATGGCAAGTGCCTTGTCTCGACTGGCTAGCCATTCCATTGCGCCGTTACCTGTTACCGCTTCTATACGCCTAACTCCGGCTGCTACACCTGTTTCACTGATAATTTTAAAGCAGCCGA
Organism: Methyloglobulus sp.; assembly: GCA_013140405.1. Lineage (GTDB taxonomy): Bacteria > Pseudomonadota > Gammaproteobacteria > Methylococcales > Methylomonadaceae > Methyloglobulus. The sequence goes on from JABFSV010000489.1 coordinate 2,938, forward strand.
TGTCGCCAGCACGTTCGACGTGCGTGCCACCGCACAATTCGGTTGAAAATTCACCAATTTTTAAAACTCTGACTTCATCACCGTATTTTTCGCCGAACAAAGCCATAGCACCTGCTTTAACGGCATCGTCTTTCGCCATTACAGTTGCGGAAACAGGATTATTCAGCCGGATTTGCTCATTAACCATGCGTTCAAGCACATTGATTTGATTGTCGGTAATGGGTTCAAAATGAGAAAAATCAAAGCGTAACCGTTCGGTATTCACTAGCGAACCTTTTTGTGCAACATGATCGCCCAAAACTTGCCTGAGTGCGGCGTGTAACAAGTGGGTTGCTGAGTGGTTGAGCTCGGTGGCCTTTCTGCACGCTGCATTGACTTGGGCAATACAGGCTTTACCTTTGGCAAACGTACCTGAAACTAATTTACCTTTATGTAAAAACAGGTTGCCTCCTTGTTTTTGGGTATCGCTAACCTCAAATACTGCGCCATCCGCAATAATCCGTCCGCTATCTCCAATTTGACCACCGGATTCTGCATAAAACGGTGTTTTGTCTAATACTACCAAACCTTCTTCGCCAACATTTAGGGTATCAACTTCATGGCCTTCTTTGTATAGCGCGATAATGTTAACTTGATCGTCCAAATGCCCGTATCCGGTGAACTCCGTTTGCCCTTCCAGCTTAATTTCTTGGCTGTAATTGGCACCAAAACTGTTAGCAGATCGCGCACGTTCGCGTTGTGCCGACATGGCAATTTCAAAACCAGCGTGATCGACTGTCAGATTGTTTTCACGCGCAAAATCGGCAGTTAAATCAACGGGAAAACCGTAAGTGTCGTAAAGTTGGAATAGGGTATCGCCGGGAATGACTGTACCTTGCATTTTGGCAACACAGGCTTCCAGAATCTTCATGCCCTGACCTAATGTTTCTGCAAAACGTTCTTCTTCTTTCTTCAATACGCGTTCAATTTGGGCTTGTGCTGATTTCAGTTCGGGATAAGCACCGCCCATTTCCTCAGCCAAAGGTGCAACCAACTTATAAAAAAAGACATCTTGTATTCCCAAACGATAACCATGCCTAATGGCCCGGCGGATAATACGGCGCAAAACATAGCCCCGACCTTCATTGGAAGGCATCACACCATCAGTAACCAAAAACGCGCAGGAGCGGATATGGTCAGCGATGACCCGCAAGGAACTTTGGTCAAGGTTAGACGTACCCGCCAATTCGGCTGCAACTTTTAACAGTTTTTGGAATAAATCAATTTCATAATTGCTATGGACACCTTGCAGGACTGCCGCAATGCGTTCCAAACCCATGCCCGTATCGACGGAAGGTTTTGGCAGCGGCGTTAACGTGCCATCCACAGAGCGGTCGTACTGCATGAACACCAGATTCCAGATTTCGATGTACCTGTCGCCGTCTTCATCAGGCGTTCCTGGTGGGCCACCGAAGATGTGTTCGCCGTGGTCATAGAAAATTTCCGTGCAAGGCCCACAAGGCCCCGTGTCGCCCATCGACCAGAAGTTATCTTTAGCACCGATTTTTGAGAGCCGCGTGGGATCAACCCCAATATCGTCCAACCAGATTTTTTCGGCTTCCGCGTCTTCTTCAAAAACCGTCACCCACAGTTTTTCAGCAGGAATACCAAGTTCTTTCGTCAAAAAATCCCAAGCAAAATGGATAGCTTCCGTTTTGAAATAATCGCCGAAACTGAAGTTACCAAGCATTTCAAAAAAAGTGTGATGCCTTGCCGTGTAACCGACATTTTCCAGGTCGTTATGTTTGCCGCCTGCGCGTACGCAACGCTGGCTGGTCGCAGCCCTTACGTAACCACGTTGCTCACGCCCAAGGAATAGTTCCTTAAATTGCACCATACCTGCATTGGTAAACAACAAGGTGGGGTCGTTACCTGGAACCAGGGAACTTGAAGGCTGAACGGAATGTCCGTGCTGGCGAAAAAACTCCAGGAAAGCCGAACGCAATTCAGCGCTAGTCATCTTTTTCATATTACACGTAAAACTTAAGTGGATTTTAGAGGGTGATTACTTGAATAAAATATTTATCATAGCGCTAGAAAAACCGCGCTGTAGTAAAAATCGGATGCGTCTAGCACGTTCGCTGCCATCTATTGCAACTGACTCAGGATATTTTTTGGTATAGACACGCTCCAAAACATTCATCCAGTCCTCAGTCGTCGCCTGCACGATTTTATCAACAGCACCCTGGCCTATACCTTGTTGCCGAAGTTCATAAGCAATACGAACGGGGCCGAAACCTTTCTGGCTACGGACTCTGGCATAGCTTTCTGCATACCTGATGTCATCTTGCCAGCTTTCTTGCGCCAATTCATCGATAACCGCTGAAACTTGGCTTCGGCCATAACCTTTAACAGCCAATTTGTCCTGTATTTCTTTACGGCTGTGATCCCTACGGGTCAGCAACCGCAAACACGCGGTCTTAATTTTTTTACTTTCCTGCTGGGATTCCATGCCATCAATACCATCAGGATTGCTAAGGGCATCCTTATTCTTCATCAACGATGGCTGACTCAATAAAAGGAACTGTCCGGCTAAATGCTTCTGCCCTTATTTTAGCTTCAATTTCCTTGGCTTTTTCTGGATGTTCTTTCAAATAGGTTTTAACATTGTCTTTACCTTGACCTATTTTCTCACTACCGTAGCTGTACCAGGAACCCGCTTTTTGGATAAATCCGTAATTAACACCTAGATCCACTAACTCGCCAACAAAGGAAATGCCTTCGCCATACAAAATCTCGAATACAGCCTCTCTAAAAGGTGGTGCAACCTTGTTTTTCACCACTTTAACGCGGGTTTCATTACCGATGACTTCATCGCCTTTTTTTACTGAACCGATACGTCGAATATCCAAACGTACTGAAGCGTAAAACTTAAGCGCATTACCGCCCGTTGTGGTTTCTGGACTACCAAACATGACCCCGATTTTCATACGAATTTGGTTGATGAAAATAACCAGGGTGTTAGATCGCTTGATATTGCCGGTGAGCTTCCTTAGTGCCTGTGACATCAACCGCGCCTGCAAGCCCATGTGGGAATCACCCATATCGCCTTCGATTTCCGCTTTAGGAGTCAATGCGGCAACTGAATCCACCACGACTACATCAACTGCACCGGAGCGCACCAACATATCGGTGATTTCCAAGGCTTGTTCGCCCGTGTCTGGCTGTGAAACCAATAAATCATCAACATTTACGCCAATTTTCTCGGCATAACTAGGGTCTAAGGCATGTTCAGCATCAACGAAAGCCGCCGTACCACCCAGCTTCTGGATTTCGGCGATAACCTGCAACGTCAGCGTGGTCTTACCGGAAGATTCTGGGCCGTATATTTCGACCACTCGCCCACGCGGAAGACCGCCGCAACCTAGTGCTATATCCAAACCCAGAGAACCCGTAGACACGACATCGATATCACGAGAAGCAGCAACGTCACCCATACGCATGACAGATCCTTTGCCAAACTGCTTTTCTATCTGCATCAGCGCAGCGCCTAAGGCTTTCTTTTTGTTCTCATCCATCGTTAATATCCTGTGCGTCGGTAAAGAAACATCATCTTATGACCAAGCTGAGCATTATCACATAGGGCGGGTATATGGTACAAGATTGCAACCCTCAGAATAACCCGAACAAAAGTAGCCGTAACGTAGAAAGTTCAAGTGCTTAGAGAATCAGCCTGATATACGCCCAGCATCTCCAATGCCAGCAAAGCCATATTGCTTGAGCCACCGCCGTCACCGAGCTGTTGTTTTACTTGCAGAAGATCTTGACGAATTTGTTCAGCGTAAGGTTTGTCTTTCAGTATCTTGCTTATTTCTGCGGCCAAGTTTTCAGCGCTGGCTTGATGTTGGATGAGTTCCTTTACGACAGGTTTGCCAAGCATAATATTGGGCAGCCCGATATAAGGTGTTTTTACCAGCCACCTTCCCAGCCAATAGGTCAGAGCCGACAGTTTGTAAGCAATGACCATAGGTACGCCTAGTAGCGCAATTTCCAGGCTTGCCGTGCCAGAGGTGGTCATGATGGCATCGCAGCATTGGATGACATCGTAAGGCTTTTTCTTGATGACGGTAATCATTAATCGAGCAGACCTTAAGTGTTCAGCTAATAGCGCATCGGGGATTGAATCGGCTTGTGGCAACAGGAAATGGATACCGGGAAAACTGTTTTGCAGTTTACTCGCGGCGGCTAACATAACCGGTAACATACGCTCTATTTCGTTCCTGCGACTGCCAGGTAAAATCCCAACGATGGGCTTTGCACTGCCCAAACCAAAGGCCCGTATATCTTCTGCCTTATCGCGTTGAGGATGGACTTTATCCACTGAGGGATGTCCCACATAACGAACTGGTACATGTTCGGCTTCGTAATAAGCGACTTCAAAAGGAAAGATCACCGCCATCATGTCGATGACTGCACCGTACTTCTTTACACGGCCTGGTCGCCACGCCCAAACTTGGGGACTGACATAAAACAAGACCTTGATTCCGTTTTGCTTGGCAAAGCGCGCCAATTTGAAGTTAAACTCCTTGTAGTCCACACAAACCAGCAAATCAGGCCGTTCTGTCAGCAACAACTGGCACATGGCTTTTAATGCACGACGGATTTCCGCATAATGTTTGATGACCTCAACCACACCAATCACCGCGATGGCGGATGAATCGTAACGGATGTCAACCCCTGCTTGCAGCATTTTTGCACCACCCATACCGATACCCTTGATATTGGGCTGCTGTTTTTTTAGTTCCAAAAACATATTGGCAGCATGTTGGTCGCCGGACGATTCGCCAGCACTGAAAAAAATTTTAAATGCTTTTGGTGAGTTCATGTCATTCACTAATACCCTGGACTTGGCCCAAATAATCTGCCGCTACTTCCCTGATAAGTTGATCGGGATGATTTGCGGCAATCTTGCTCAAACCTGAAATGACTTTTTTATCGGAATTATGGGCTAATCCTTCAACCGCTTCCATAACCACGCCGGGCTCTGGGTCGTTAAGGGCTTTCAACAGGGTTTTTACGGCGCGGTCGTGTTGGTTGATCGTAGATAACTGCTCAACAGCTTCCAGACGTAACCCAGCATCTTGGTTTTGGTAGGCCTTTTCCAGTAGCGATAAGGCATTTTTTTTGTCCACTTCGACCAATTCAACCAGGGCTGCTCGTTTGTCATCGATATTATCGGCTTGCTCGTATTCTTGTCGGTATTGCTTGATTTCATTTATCGTAGGATGAACCTCCGATTGAATTACGCCGCCTGTTGACACAGCGGACGACAATCCGATCAA
>JABFSV010000242.1 GCA_013140405.1 Methyloglobulus sp.
TAAACCTTGCTGGCCCCGCCTGTCGCCAGTACCACGACACGGGCGGACATGGCGTTTACTTGCTGCTTTTTTGAATCCAACACATAAGCGCCGATGGCCGCTTTGTTCGGGTTCGCCGATGTTTTTGTTGTGATTAGTTCCACGACATTATAGTGTTCAAACAAGGTAATGTTCGAGTGTTCCATTGCCCGTTCAATCAAGGATAACGATACCGCTTTACCAGTGGCATCGGCGGCATGGACGACACGACGGTGCGAGTGGCCTCCTTCGCGGGTCAAATGCAGCTTGGTTTCTCCGGTGATAACTGTTTCTTCTGTAAATACAACACCTTGCTCGCGTAGCCAGTTGATGGAGTTTTTTCCGTAAGTAACTGCCAATTTTACGATTTCAGGCTCGCAAAGTCCTGCACCGGCATTTAGGGTGTCTTCAATATGGGATTCAATCGAGTCTTCGGCGTCAAACACCGCAGAAATGCCGCCTTGGGCGTAGTAAGTGCTGCCTGCGGTCAGGGCAAATTTTGACAATACAGCAACATTGACGGAATGGTCTGCCAATTTTAGCGCCAGACTGAGGCCTGCTCCGCCACTACCAATAATCAAGACATCAAAAGGTTTGCCAGTCATACGCAATAGTTAAAAAGTTTCAGGTTATTTTCCCATGAACAGCTTGTCAGCCACGATAATCAAAGTTGTGGCTTAGAAGCCTAAGTTTGTGGATAATAGCGGTTTTTTGAGTGATAGCAATTTTTTTCTAACTGAGAACTTTTACCCTTCATTCCTGTCCTAATAAATAATTGAAAGCCTTAGTGAACGATCGTACCAGAAAAATCGAGCTATTAGACGAAGAACTGGTGGCACGCGTTCAGCAGGGTGACAAATCTGCTTACGATATTCTGGTTATCCGGTATCAACATAAGATTATCCAACTGGTTAATCGTTATGTTAAGGATCACAGTGAAGCCCAAGACGTAGCCCAAGAAGCCTTTATCAAGGCCTACAGGGCATTAGGGAGTTTTCGCGGGGATTCCGCTTTTTATACATGGCTGTACCGTATTGCGATCAATACGGCAAAAAATTATCTGGTGTCGAGGTCAAGACGGAATTCCGATTATCAGATTGATGTGCAAGATGCAGAAGCCATCGAAAATGCGCCGCAGCTGCAAGGCTTGGAAACCCCTGAACGGGAGTTGTTGAGCGAGGAAATAGTGAAGACTATCCAATCAGCAATAGAACATTTACCCGAAGAAATGCGGGTGGCTATCATGTTGCGCGAGTTTGAAGGCATGAGTTATGAAGAAATTGCAGAGGCGATGGATTGCCCAGTAGGAACGGTTCGTTCGCGCATATTCAGGGCGCGCGAGGCGATAGACAGTAAGTTAAACCCTTTGCTTGATTAGTGGTGATGTCCGATGTATGAAGAAAGTAATCTAAAAATTTCCAGGCTTGTGGATGGCGATCTTAGCCATGATGAAACCCTGGATTTGCTAAGGAAAATGCGCTCAGACGAAATGCTCAAGTGCAAAATGAGCCGATACCAGGCCATTAGCCAAGCGTTAAAAACTGATGAGTTTTATCAAGTAAGTACCGATTTTTCCCGCAAAGTTTTTCAAGAAATCCAACAAGAACCTGCTTATTTCCTTCCTAAATTAAAACCACCATCAACTACGCAATCACAAGATAAGCAGTCCAAACGCAAGTTGTTTGCGGTAGCTGCTTCGACTATTGCCGCAGCGGTGCTTGTAGGGCAAAGTCTCCGTAATGACCCCTCTGTAAATAAATACCAAACAGTAACAGCAATGGCTATTCCGGGACAGCAGTTGCCCGCCGCTTTTGCCCAGCCTGGAAAAGCAAAAGCACAGCAACGCAATCGCCAGCCGCTAAACGCACAATTCAATGATTATCTTCAAGCTCATAATAGCAGTGTGTACACCAATGGCGAGGCCGTGTTTCAACCTTATGCCAGAGTGACTGCCTACGGACAGGATTAAGAGTGGCGCAACTTCTTTTTGTTTTTTTGTATGTATTAACAGGGGTGCTTTTCGCTGCGGAAACCCCGTTAACTGCAAAGCAAATCCTGCAAAAAATGGTTACGGCAATGGAAGTGTCCAACTACCAAGGTACGGTTGTTTTCTTGAAGAATGACAGGCTGGAAGCGATGAAATACTTCCATACTGTAGACAAAGACAGGGAGCAAGAGCGGCTGGTGTCATTAAATTCGCCACAGCGGGAAATTATCAGGAATTCGGATGAAATAACCTGCTTATTCAAATTGACCCAGCAAGTGATTGTTGACCATAGGCCTTACGAGCATTCATTTATTGTCGATGTTCCTAAAAATCTTGATGATCTGGATGCGAGCTATCAGTTTGAAGTCGTTGGCGAGGAAGATGTGGCGATGCTGCCATCCTATGTTGTTGCTATCCAGCCAAAAGATGAATTTCGCTACATCAGGAAAATCTGGATAGCCAAAGAGCAATTTTTGCCCATGAAAGCAGAAGTGTATGACTTTGCCGGAACTGTTTTGGAGCAGGTAGTCTTTACTGAAATGCAGGTTAACAAACAGCCGCCGAGTAAGGTTAATGTATCTGCGAAGCTTAGTGGTCTGCCTAGCCAAACTGGTGCTGAAGTAGTGGATTCGTCGAGTCAAGCCTCTTTTGAAGTAACAGCCTTGCCTCAAGGTTTCAAGCAAATCTTTTTTAGCCGTAAACCTTTGCACAAATCTGATCAACCTGTAGACCATTTGCTGTTGAGTGATGGTTTTGCGTCTGTTTCTGTTTACCTGGAATCAAAAAAAGCCGATACAACGCCTGAGTCACATATGCCAGAAGGCATACATTCCGTGGGTGCCATCAATTCCATGAGCCGTACTTTGGCGGATTCACAACTTACGGTGTTAGGTGAGGTACCCGTTTCCACCGTAAAATTTATTGCCGAAGGTGTAAAGCTTCGTAATCCTGCTCCCTGAGTCCTCCAAAAATATCTTGATTGATCAACAGAGAAAACTCCATCTTAATTCTTAAGCAACGATAGCCCTTTTCAAATTGGCTTGAAAGGCGCTAATGTTGTCCGTACTATTGTGTTCTATTTTATGACTGTTAACTACTTGGACGTAACGGAGGTTTTATGCTCAATAAGGTAATTTGCTGTGTTTTTCTGATGGTTTTAGGAAGCCAGGCTGTGATTGCACAGTTGCCGGATTTTACCGAAATGGTAAAAACCAATGGTGTTGCTGTTGTTAACATCAGCACAACGCAAAAGGCTAAGCCAGCAGTTAAAGGGATGCCCAAAAACCAACAGATGCCCGAAGGCATGCCGCCCGAAATGGAAGAGTTGTTTAAGCACTTTTTCAATGATCCCAATGGTGGTGGCTTTGGAGGGCCTGAAGATACGCAGTCATTAGGTTCTGGCTTTATCATCTCCCAGGATGGTTACATCTTGACCAATCATCATGTCGTCAAAGATGCCGACGAAATTGTCGTCAAGTTTTCGGATCGGCGTGAATTAGTGGCTAAACTGATTGGCTCGGATGCGCGGACTGACATTGCCTTATTAAAAGTCCAGGCCGCAGATTTACCTGTGGTTAGCATTGGTTCGCCAAACGACTTGAAAGTGGGCGAATGGGTGTTGGCTATAGGTTCGCCTTTTGGTTTTGAACAATCAGTCACCGCTGGTATCGTCAGCGCCAAGGGACGGAGCTTGCCAGGCGGTAATTACGTGCCGTTTATCCAAACCGATGTTGCCATTAATCCAGGAAATTCTGGAGGGCCGTTATTCAATATGGATGGCAAAGTGGTGGGCATCAACTCACAAATTTATAGCCGCACTGGCGGATTCATGGGCTTATCGTTTGCCATTCCGATGGATGTGGTAATGAATGTTGTCCAACAGATAAAGACTGGTGGCAAGGCCGCGCATGGCTGGTTAGGGGTTCAGATTCAGGACGTTACCCGTCAATTGGCGGAATCCTTCGGCATGAAAAAACCGCAAGGCGCTTTGGTTTCAAAAGTCATGCCGAGCAGCCCTGCAGAAAAAGCGGGCTTGCAGATTGGCGACATCATCACCGAATTTAATGGCAAACCCATCGAATCATCGGCAGATTTGCCACCCATGGTTGGCATGACCCCAATTAATGAGGAAGGTAAATTAACCATCATTAGGCAAGGTGATACAGAGACTATCGCGTTTAAAGTAGGTCTGTTGCCTGATGAAGAGCTGAAAACGCCACTACATAAGACTGAAGCAAAGCCTACCAACAAGTTGGGTATTACGGTTGCCGATCTGACTGATGAGCAACGCGAAGCTCTGGAAAATATCAAGAATGGTGTTTTAGTCCAGGAGGTTGAAAGCGGCAGCGCAGCAGATGCAGGGATACAATCCGGCGATGTCATTTTGCGTATCCAGAATAATGTCGTCCGTAATGTGAGTGACTTTGATAAAATAGTTAAAAATCTACCCGTAGGTAAATCAGTTGCGGTTTTGATTCAACGCCGTGGTAGCCCGGTGTTTTTGGCTTTGAAAATTGATAAATAATTCGTGGATTTAAAACATATAAGAAATTTTTCCATCATAGCGCATATAGATCATGGTAAATCGACACTTGCGGATCGCTTCATTCAGCTTTGCGGAGGATTAACTGCACGGGAAATGTCTGCTCAAGTCCTTGATTCGATGGATATCGAGAAGGAGCGTGGCATTACCATCAAGGCGCAAAGCGTAACACTTGATTTTGTCGCCAAGGACGGTGAAACCTACCAACTTAATTTTATTGATACACCTGGACATGTGGATTTTTCTTATGAAGTATCCCGTTCTTTAGCGGCTTGTGAAGGCGCTTTGTTGGTCGTCGATGCCGCACAAGGCGTTGAGGCTCAAAGCGTCGCCAATTGCTATACAGCAATAGAACAAGGTCTTGAAGTCGTTCCAGTATTGAACAAAATCGACTTGCCCTCCGCCGAACCTGAACGTGTGCAGGCTGAGATAGAAGAAGTTATCGGTATTCCAGCGGATGAGGCCTTGCTCATTAGCGCCAAAACCGGTTTAGGTGTGCGGGATGTGCTTGAACAATTGGTTATCAAAGTTCCACCGCCCCAAGGCAATATTCAAGGGCCATTGCAAGCGCTGATTATCGACTCCTGGTTTGACAGTTATCTGGGTGTTGTTTCTTTGGTCAGGATCGTTCACGGCAGTATCCGCAAAAAGCAAAAGATCACCATCATGTCCACGGGAAAGTCATTTCCTGTTGATGCGGTTGGTGTTTTTACGCCCAAGCGGTTGGAAAAAGACATCCTAAATACAGGCGAAGTTGGTTATGTGGTTGCCGGTATTAAAGATATTTTTGGTGCTCCGGTCGGGGATACGATTACCTGGACGGACAATCCTGCACCAGACCAACTCACTGGGTTTCAGAAGGTTCAAGCGAGGGTTTTTGCTGGCTTGTACCCAGTCAGTTCAGACGATTACGAAGATCTGCGCGAAGCGCTCAATAAGCTCAATCTGAATGATGCTTCCTTGGTCTTTGAGCCGGAAACTTCACTGGCATTAGGTTTCGGGTTTCGCTGCGGCTTCCTTGGCATGTTACACATGGAAATCGTCCAGGAGCGCTTGGAGAGGGAATACAATGTAGACCTTATTACGACTGCGCCTACTGTTATCTATGAGGTTATTACCCACAATGACAAAGTGTTGATGATCGACAATCCGGCAAAACTGCCCGATATGGGGACGATTAAATCAATCAGGGAACCGATTATCAGGGCGAATATTCTCGTTCCCCAAATTTACCTGGGAGCGGTCATCACACTTTGCATTGAAAAACGTGGCGTTCAAAAGGACATGCAGTATGTGGGCCGTCAGGTTTCAATACATTACGAATTGCCGATGAGCGAGGTAGTGTTGGACTTTTTTGACCGACTGAAATCGGTGAGCAGGGGATTTGCCTCCTTCGATTATGAGTTTTTACGTTTTCAGGAAGCGCCGCTCGTCAAACTGGATGTATTGATTAATGCAGATAAAGTCGATGCCTTGTCAATAATCGTGCATCGTGATTTGAGCAATAACCGTGGACGGGATCTGGTCGAAAAAATGAAAGACCTGATCCCAAGACAAATGTATGAAGTGGTGATACAGGCTGCCATTGGCTCTAAGATTATTGCGCGGTCAACGGTTAAAGCCATGAGAAAAAATGTTACTGCCAAATGTTATGGCGGTGATATTAGTCGCAAGAAAAAACTGCTGGAAAAACAAAAAGCCGGTAAGAAACGGATGAAGCAGGTTGGTAATATCGAGATACCTCAAGAAGCATTTTTGGCTGTATTGCAACTTAATAAAGAATAATACGGCTTTCCTTTCAATTACTTGATGCACTTTTCCTATGGATTATGATTTTTCATTTTTTCTATTTGTCGCCAGCTTGGTGACAGGTACGATTTGGGGCGGGTATTTGCTCCTGCTTAAATCGAAAGGACGCGAATTTGATGAAAACAATGAGCCGATAGCTGTTGAATATGCGCGGTCATTCTTTCCGATAGTCTTGATCGTGTTCCTGTTACGTTCTTTTATAGCAGAACCGTTCCGTATCCCTTCCGCTTCCATGATGCCGACTTTGCTGATTGGTGATTTCCTGTTGGTCAATAAGTTTACCTACGGGATACGGTTGCCGGTTATCAATAAAAAAATCATAGGGATTAACGAGCCGGAGCGTGGTGATATTGTGGTGTTCCGTTTTCCTAAAGATCCCACAGTAGACTATATCAAACGGGTAATTGGTTTACCTGGGGATAAAGTTTCGTACTACAACAAAAAGCTGTACATCAATGATGCGCCTGTTAACCAAACATCGCTAGGTTCGTACCAAGGCGTGGGTCAAGGCCAGGATATGACAGGCAGTGAACACCTGGAAGAGAATTTGACTGGCGTTGAGCATAGCATCCTGATCCGTAATGATGCGCCAACGGTTGAAGGGACTTATGTCATTCCGGCGGATAATTACTTTGTCATGGGTGATAACCGCGACAACAGCAATGACAGCCGATATTGGGGGACAGTGCCTGAGGAAAATCTGGTGGGCAAGGCTTTCTTTATCTGGATGAATTGGGACTGGGAGCATAAAGGTGTCGGCTTTGACCGTATTGGCACTGTCTTAAAATAAGCTACACTTATTCATGTACTGCAATTGTTACTGGCCTAATTTCTAAATTAATCGGGGAGTTATGATGAACACATCGACCAAACATCAGCAAGGTTATACGCTGATTTCGCTTATTTTCATTTTGGGGTTAATTGGTCTTTTTGTATTGTTATTGTTTAAGATTGGCCCTATTTATCTTGACCACAGCAAGGTTGTCAATGCGTTGGCTGCAATTGAGGAAACCACTGATGTTGAAACAAAAACTGAAGCTGAAATCAGATCCAGCCTGGACAAGCGCTTCAATATGAATTACGTCTCTGCCATCAAAGCACAAGAAGTGAAGATACTCAAACGGGGCAATTATCTAAAAGTTGAAGCAGAATATGAAGTTGTAGAAAAAATAGTCGGCAATCTTAGCGTACTCGTCGAATTTGATGATGTCATTGAGGTCGGTCAGGAGTGATCAGAAAGCCCGATATTTTATGCAGAAAGCTAGGTTTGGTGTTTAACCAGCCCCAGCTTTTTGTCACGGCGTTGACGCATCGTAGCGCCGGAGCAAATAACAATGAGCGTTTAGAGTTTTTGGGCGATGCCATTTTGGGGTTTGTTATCGCCCAAAAACTCTATGATGCTTTTCCAGCTTCTGATGAAGGGACATTAAGCAGGTTACGGGCCAGTTTGGTCAATGAAACCTCGTTGGCAGAATTAGCCCGAAAACACGAGCTGGGCGATTATTTGTATTTGGGTTCAGGCGAGTTAAAAAGTGGCGGTTTTCGCCGAGATTCGATCTTGTCAGATGCCTTGGAAGGCATAATTGGAGCCTTATTTAAAGATCAAGGCATTGCCGCTTGTCAGGAATGGATAGGCCACTTGTTTGCCGAAAAATTGCAGGCCTTGTCTGCCGATAACTGGCAAAAAGATCCAAAAACACAATTACAGGAATTGATGCAAGCCAAGAAAATGGATCTCCCTGACTATACCTTGATAGATATGTCTGGTTTACCACATGAACAAACCTTTAAGGTTAAATGCAGTGTACCTTTGATTGCAGAATGTTGTGTGGGGATCGGTGTTTCCAG
>JABFSV010000392.1 GCA_013140405.1 Methyloglobulus sp.
TCAACAAACGGCGCATAACTGCCTCCTAATTAATAGAGAGCGTATTAACTAATAAATTTTGTGAATTGATAAGCGTGAAAGGCACTGAAAAAAACACACCTTTTAAAAAAGTTGAAGCCAAAAAAAACCGAACACTGAAAAAATCAGGTTCGGTTTTGGTATTGAGCGCAGTCCAATCAAATGGCAGTACGCTTCTTTTTTGATTAAGTGAATTGAGCGCCAAAATCATCGTATTACGGTATGGACCTTCCATTTTACATGCCTATTTAATCGCAGTGAGCGTGCAGTACTTCCGAATCTTTGCCGAAACAGTGGTTGCACTTAAATTGAGATCTCAGCCAATCCAGGTATTTGGCATCATTGCCATCCCATCCTTAGAGTGGTGATAATGCCTGGGAAGGTGCGCCAGGTGTTGTATCCAGACGCTACGCGTCAAAAACAAACAAACTCATAACACAACCTCCCCTTTCAGAAACAAGACCGAACAAACGCATTCGGGCCTTGCTGATTCAGGACATCCAGCCAGTCAACACTTTTACTCTTAACAGGTATTGGCCCTTTAGGTTCACAAATCACCGCTTCAACGCCCTGAACTTTTGCAAGCTCTGCGAGCTTTGTCGCGGCCAATGACCCGGCACATGAACGATCCAGATCAGACCATATCATGAGCTTTTTAACGCCAGCGGGAATGACGAATTGACTCATCATCGTGGCGCTGATCAACGGCCACGTCACCATGCCGGTCGCTTCAATAACAGCCAAAGCCGTCTCGATGCCTTCAGTCACGCACAACACGCGACCAGGATTTCCTAAGCGAATAGCAGAACCAACCACCATCTTGTCAGACGGTGTCGGCATCATTTTCTTAGGTGAATCCACTGGCGCTTTACATCCCTTTGGCGTCAGAAACGTGCGATGAATGGTGATGGCTTCGTTGCCTTTTTCGACCAATGCAAGCATGGCCGGGTAACGACCGATCAGGTTACCGTCTTCGTCCCGGTACTGCATGTTTGGATGAAAGCGGATTGAAGGCCAATTAGGGAGCCAATCATCCAAACCGCGAGACTGCAAGTAAAGCCTTACGGGTTTAGCATCTGGATGATGAACTGATTTAGACTCCAGCCACACAGTACGAAGAATTGCTTTTAGTCTGTCATCGTCCGCAGTGGATTTTGACTTCGTAAAAACCGGTTTTCGTGGAATGACGGGTTTTTGATACGCAGCATTTGTCGATAACCCAAGCACATTGGCAACAGCCGATAATGCATCAGGAAAACTCCAATCTCTAAGCCACATTAGCAAGGAAAAACCATCCGGTTTAGCGCCGCAGGTATTACAAATGCCTCCACCTGAAATACCGGCATTTCGAAATAACTTGAAACCATCCTTTCCACCATGGATAGGACAACCAATGTGCCTGCCGGGTTTTAAGATAGCGCGTTCAAGTTCGGGTGCCAGGGAATTCAGAACGGACAACCAGGAACCACGAGCAGCATTTCTGACGATGTCAGATTCAATCGCCTTAGTGCTCATACGATCACCTCATCGACCATTAAAATAGTCTTTATGAAAAACATCGGATTCAAAAAAGACTCTTTATTAATAATGTAAAACATGATTTTCTCCTGGTAATGTCCCGATAAACGAGACTTTCTTGATACTCCTTCCAGGAAGGATCAAGAAAGTCCCGGAAGGCGGGATAAAAAATACACCCGAGAGAAAACACATGACCCATAGGGAGATGTTTTCTCCCAAGTGGGTAAGTTAAATTAAATCAATTGACGCTTTTGCAATTGAGCACGCACACAATCTTCAATAGAAAGCATTGTGCAGGCATATTGCTCCATTATTCGATCGATTAGTTTGTCCTCAAGAACAACACCAAATTGCTCTAAAGCAATCCGTTCTGCCTGTTTTTGAGGCAGAGTGTTATTTAAAAGACTTTCGTAATAATCTACGGCGGCATCAAGATCTTCATCTAAAACTTCATCGGCTTCATTCAACATAACACCTCCTAAGCAGCGTGAGCTACAAGTTTTTTAACTTGAACAGGACGATGTTCGGTAATTTCAACAACGTCATAATCAACAAGAAGCGCAATGAAATTGCTGCGAATAGCATCGCAAACCGCATCAAAGGCACAAACCAGCTCAACACGATCGCGAAGGCTTTCCATTGACCAGTCTTCGGCATCAAAGTCCTCACACTGATCAATGCTTCTGCTTGCCACCATCAATCGTGACGGTGGAACACTGAAATTGCTCCGAGGATTTCCACAAACACCGCAAGCATCGGACGCTGAACAATCTTTTAATTCAGCTTTGAGCCGGTTAATCAGCAACAATTTCTTGTCGTCTGAAATGGTCAGAGCCTGAATTGCAGGTTGACCCAGGTAAACGCCAGGAAGCCAAGAATTCTGGCTTCTGAGTATTTCCCGAGCAATTACTTCTTTGTTCACGTCCTGGTATGTAACCGGCGGCACTTTTTTAAAGTTCCGCTGACCACAGGTGGGACAGTAGCTGAGATGCCCGGTGAGTTTCAGGTGAGACTCATGCAAAACCAGATAACCGCCAGAACGTCCATTCGAACAAATGGTGTGGCGATGACTTTGGTCATGCGTAAAGTCATCAATAGGGCCTCTAATTTCTTCCCAGAAATCAACATTCAGCATTTCATAGGCTTTATCATCCTGTTCAGACGACAGACCAAGACGGTGAATCTTTGTATTGTTGGCATAGGACGTTAGACGATTCCAAGAACTCATGGTGTTGTAGCGGTAATGGCCTTGCAAAAAATCCACCATCGCGGAACGGCTGCGACGGTCAACTTTCTTCTGAAAAAATGGTGTCATGATTTTTCTCCTGCTTTGAAAAGTAAAAAGCGGAAAAAATCAATTGTCCCAGTGGGAAAATGACAATCCCGCTGGGTAAAGTAAAGTAAGTTTATTTAGGCACAAAAAAATCTGTAAGAACCGGTTTCGTTGCGATCAAAGCCCGAAGTAAAGCCTCCATCTAAAAGACGCATAACTTCCTCCAAAGCTAGTTGCAAATCATCAGTTTCTTGACCTTTTATCTCGATAGTCATTTTTAGAACGGATTGTCCCGTGTTTGAATTGGACTCTGGAGATGATTGGGTAACATGATTACTCATGGCACTACCTCTTAAAAAATCGGGAAACGCCATGATCCCATCGGGAAAAGGCATTTCCCGGTCGGGTTAAATAAAATGAATGATTAAGCAGCTGTTACCGAAGCAACTTTGCCGGCATCATCCAGACTAATAACAAACGATTTGCCGTACAACGAAGGGCATCCTGAAAAACCAGGCAATAAACGCTGCATCGCATCAGCAGGATCACTTGATGTATTCGCGACAACGAACGATTCAAATGCGTACATATCCGATTCATGCGTCGACTCTTGAAAGTCTTCATACTCGGATCTGTAGCTTGAGATCTGTTTCAGGACATAACCTGAAGCATCGTTCTTTGGAAGAATGACTTGATCTTCATTTTCCTGTCCTTGGTAGAAAGCATCGCCGGCAATTTCAACAAAATCATTGCCGACCTTTACCCGGTATGAGTCACAAAAATGCACATAAATCGATATCCAATCGCCTTCGAATAAAGCACCATGCGTTTTATTGACCAGTTCAATCGTCAGTTCTTCATCATCGAGATCCCGAATCATCGAATGGATCCAGTGACCGTTATCAAGTCCACCTTGATAGATCAAAGCGTCACGTTCCCGTGCGAACATGTAACGAGCAGCGCCGTTTTCTTGTATGTCATCATCGATATCAACAACTTCACGAGCTTCAACCTCTGAACGAGTTAGAGACATGTTGAGCCTAGAAGTGAAGGTGCCGTAAGCATCAGTGTCGCAGTTTGGGTAATCGTCGAACTCATGCAAAGCTTGCATAGGAACGACAGGTACATCATTGAGTAAACTCAATAATCCCCAGTGCTTCATTATTTCGTAAAAAAGCACAAATTCCTCGGCGGAAACTGTGGCTTTAAGAAATATAAGACTTTCCTTAATTTCCTTCGTCAAAACAGACTTAACGAGTTTTACAACATCTGCCTCATCAATGAGCTTATCTCTGTCCGGCAAACGTGCATAAAACCGTGAAGAATCAAGATGAATGATGTGCCGATTACGCGACCCATAAGAATGCGAACGATAAATAGGCAAGCCTTGCAGGTACACGTCAAACTCGTCGCTAATGCCAAGAGGCTCATCAATACCCGACAAGTAAATAGCGCCAATTTTAGTCTCGACAAAGCGAAGACCGGAATCAAGCGCATACTGTCTATCGAGAAATACGTCGTTGAGTGACACAGGAATTGGAAAACCGCGCGACAGGCGATTAAGCGTATCCTGAACGTCCTTCAACTCAAGATCAACGCCAAGCATAGTGATGGAAGTGATGCCATTCCAGTCAGTAACAGGTATTACGGTGACGGGTTTGAACGATAGAACATCGTCGGTATCGACTGAAATGCGACCGCTCTTACTGACAACAGTCAGGTGACGGCAGGCAAACAATGCGGATAAGAAGCCGATGCCAAATGGATGCTCCTCTGCAACCACATCGGCGTCCCAACCGGATTCTGCGACGGTCAACAGAGTATCGATAGAATCGATACCGCAACCATCATCGGTTACCCGAAGAATTTTGGTTCCAGGCGCGAACTCAAAAACAACTTGAGTCGCATTGGCACGTCTGGCGTTTTGCATTAACTCGCCAAGCACCGTGGTTTTATTGGTAAAGCTGAATTTCAAGCTTTTAACCAAGTTAGCTTGGTTTACTTTCATTGCTACAGTTTTCATGGGTTTATCTCCTGGTTCATTAAAAAAACCGGGAGACAAAACATTCCCACTGGGAAGTTAAGTTCCCGGAGGGTTGTAAAAAGTGAGTGATCGCTTACCATGGTTAAAAACAAACATGGGGCGAGTCAATGAACAAAGCAGATGCTCTGACGAACAACGCTTATTTTTCCGTAAACAGCGAAGGATTTGTGACCTTTACTGAACAGGGAATTGCAGAATACCGAAGTTATTCCGGCAAAGCCGGGATCGATATTCGAAACATCAAGTCTCTGGAGGATTTCCGGAGAGCAAGACGGACTGCATCGCACTTATTTGATAATCACCTGGCAGCGAAAATAAAAAAGGGCGGGCAAACACTGGAAAGACGGCTTCTTATAGCAGTTGCCGAAGGCAACGAAGCAGAAATAAAACGTCTTGAGCGATTATTAGACGCCAGAAATAACGGTATACAGGCGATTTAGGCATGTACGTCTTTTCTTGCATCCAGTTCTAAACTGATTTCCTTAATCATCCAATTGGCTTCGGCTATCGTCGAAGATTCCTTTAGCTTGAGAATAAGGTTGTACAGATGAATCAGCTTGGCTTCCAATTCAAGATTAGTTGCACTGTCAGCAAAGCGGAAAAAGGATTTGCGATCATCTTTGTTCATGGTGTTTTCCATGGTTAAAGCCAGAGAAAACACACGTTTCCCACCAGGGAAAATGGATTTTCCCTGGTGGGTTGAAAAATAAATATCACGGCTAAGCGCTTCATCGATTCCTTATTTAAAGTGCTGAACTGGCACTATCTTTTGAGTCCTCTTAGAGAACTACAATAGTCGTCTTTCCACAATACCTTCTCAAAAAAACATTCTGGAAAAACGGTAAAGGCATTATGCCACTTACCGTTAATAATGTAAGTTCGAAAGAGGCTAAAAAAACGCGTCTTTCGAGGGGATAGAATTAACTGAGCTCGTGAGCAAAAACTTATGCTTTAGAACTGGCTTCATTCTATGGATTCACTAAGTTTAAGTTTTCGCCGAAACTCAAACAAATCCTGTTCAACAACAAGATTGTCAAAACCAACAATCCGGTACTGATCAGTCCATGTCGCTTTGCAATTGCTGCATTCGACATTACCAAAACCGATAGGACCATCAATTTCAACGGAACCTGTTGATTCAATATCGTCAGCGCCGCACTTTGGGCAAATCAACCCTTTGTTAGCAACATAATCTTTCTGTTGCTTATCGACTGTTGGAACTTCTTCATCAAACGCAGCAAAAACATCTGCTACATGAGAATCATTGCGAAAAATGGGTTCAATGTGACCAAGAAACTCGGTACCATCATCAAGCATTGCTATCTCGTCGCCATCAGCCCCTTCGATATCGAAATCCTGAATAGCAACCCGGACAGGTGCCGAGGAATTCGAGTAAACCGCTTGGACTAGGCCACCTTCAAGGTGAATAACAAGACGGATTTCATTTGCATTTAAAGTCATGGTGTTTCTCCTAAATAATAAAAAAAGGGAAACACCGGCCCGTTGGGGAAGTGTTCCCCTGTGGGTTAAGAAAAATCCTTACGGATTCAGTTTTTAAACACAAGCCATCAATAATCGCTTATTGTGCCATCATGGAAGTTGTATTCTTTAGGAAAGTTCGAATCTTATCAGCGCGGGCACCGAAATGAGCCTGATCGCTAGTCTTTGGAAGAGTCCTCGCAAGGAAGTCCAGAGCTTGAAGACCATAATCACTCAACAAATTTACCGCTTCATAAAAATGAGACTCAATAACTAAATTGACATTACTTTCATGAGTCATTTTGACCTCTCTCGATATATCCGTTAAGAGAGTCGACACAAGTATTTCCGCTGTATCATGCGCGTCACAGGCCGCCTGAATAGCACCATCCATATCATCAAAAATCCCGCGCATTTGCTCAATTTGCTCGCGCATTTGATCCATGGCTTCAGTCGATACTTTTAGTGCTATTTCAAGTCTATTTTTCCGATCTTTAACACAATCCAATTCAGATTCAAGCAATTGCAAGCGATCAAGATCTACCAATATCTCCGGCATCATGTTATGAGCCAAAATAATAAACTCCGCATTGGCACGACGTTCATTTCTCATAACTTTATTATCGCCATCAACCAAAACGTCGGCGACAAACGTATTGCCACACATAACGTTATTGTTGCGGAGCGACCAAACTGTCGACAAATCGATATACCCTTCCTTAGTTGCTGCTTCAAAAGCGGTTCTTAACTTTTGTAAATTACTCATTGTACTGCTCCAAAAAAAGTAACAGACAAAGAGCAGCCCAGAAGGGATGTGGTCCCTGTCTGGGTAAGAAAACTGGCTAATCTAAAGTGATTAGCCAGAGGTTAAATTTCAAGCTGCCAACAACAAATCGCGGCTGATCCTGAACATTTCGGAACGCAACTCGGACACATCGCTGATGCAGATTGACCGATCAAATAAATGACTCGTGTCGAAACAAATACCCACACCGACAAGCTCAATACCGGTGGCTACACAGCGCTTGATAATAGCTCTTGTGAAATCCAGGTCATCGGGCTGTCCATCGGTGAGAACCATAATCACTTTGCGTTCTTCACGCGTAGCCAGAACGGATGAGGCGGCATACCACAACGCGGTATGAAGCGGTGTCCCTCCACTCACAATAGGGGCGAATTTTGGCGCATTTAGGCGAACTTTTTGACTATGTTTCAACAGCGGAACCACATTATTCGTACCAAGATAAGGAAATCTGGTCACGGCAGGATTGACGCCTGAAATACCTTCCAGTGCCAATGCTAATGCCATTGCTGATTCCATTGCCAACTCGATCAAAGAATGATTAGGATTATTTGGAGCTCTGTCTGCCATAGAAGTAGAACCATCTACCAGCAAATGAATTGCAGTATTCGGTGCCTGCTTATGATTCCTGCGCTCGAAAACGCGGGAGTCACCCTGAACCAAACGAGACAGCTTTCGACCATCAATACGATTGCCCGAGCGTTTATTCACGGGACGATCATAACGACTGGATTGAACCAGACCTTGAAGCGAAGCGCGGATTTTGCCCGAGTTACCTAAGACCTTATTCATTAGTGCGTTACCAACAGTAGGATTCAAGTCTGGATCCATGGCAATAGGCATGTGAACATTTTCATCATAACTATTGACAGGTTGACTGCCCAAAAGCTGTTTAGCGGCTTCAAACACGTTATCCGGCACATCATCATCACTAGCTGACAACACAGAAGCCAGGTTTTGCGCCAATTGCTCGCTACCCTGATCCTGTGGAATATCGGTACTACTAGCGGCAGAATGAGTATGACCAGGCTGTGAATATTGATCTTGATCGTCAGCATCGC
>JABFSV010000235.1 GCA_013140405.1 Methyloglobulus sp.
AATTTGAACTGGATTGCTCTGCAATCTCATTGAATGAGGTGTTTCTCAATTCAGCGATATGCTCTGCAACGTGGCGGACGTAGGTTGGGTAATTAGGTTTGCCTCTGTATGGCGCAGGCGCTAAATAGGGTGAATCTGTTTCGATCAAAAAGCGATTGGCAGGTACTTTTTTTGCCACTTCTTTAATTTCTTTTGCACTGTTGAATGTCACAATTCCGGAGAAAGAAATATAAAAATTCAAGTCCAATGCGCTTTTGGCAAAATCCCAATCTTCAGTAAAACAATGGATAATGCCGCCAACTTCAGAAGCATTTTCTTCCTGCAAAATCCGCAGTGTGTCATTTTTTGCCTCACGGGTATGAATAATTAGCGGTTTTTTTAGTATTTTTGCGGCAGCAATATGTTTTCTAAACCGTTGTTGTTGCCAAGTTAAATCACCTTCGCTGCGAAAATAATCAAGGCCAGTCTCACCAATTCCGATCACCTTGTCAGGTTTCCCTAAAGCGATGAGTTCATCGACAGTTGGGTCTTTACCATCTTGCACATTGGGGTGGACACCAACCGTTACCGATATTTGCGGGTAATCGGATACCAGCGACAGCATGTCTGGATAGGATTCCAGGTCGATGGCTATTGTAAGTAAATGCTCAATTTGGCTAGCATCGACTGCCAGCATAAAGTTAGCGAAGTCATTCTGATAAGGAGCCAGATCAATGCGATCCAGATGGCAATGAGAGTCGATCAGCATTACAAGTTTTTTTTGTTTAATTTAAGTCGCTTGAGTTTAATCGTCTTTACATCGTATGTGTTGAACGATCACCGCCTAAAGCACCCGCAAGATAAGTTTCTATCTTGTTGCGTGCCAAACCACCATCTTGATCGCTGAATTGGACTCCAATACCAGCGGTTCTATAACCCGATGAACCAACAGGTGTTTTCCAGATCACTTTTCCGGCAATCGGCAACCGTTCAGGTTCTTCCATCAGGTTTAACAACATAAATATTTCCTGGCCCATTTGGTATTCACGATCCGTTGGAATAAATAATCCACCGTTAATGACAAACGGCATATAGGCTTGATATAAGGTATTTTTGTCTTTTATTGAAATCGACAAAATACCTTGCCGTGGCGCTGTTTCAGCCATAATTAGCTTCTCCCGTTAAGTTGCTGCCATTGTACTAAAATTTCTTCAATCATTATTTGTGAATTGATCTGTGTGCCAAGCAGTCGCCGATTAATGAGCAATCGGTCATACAAGCCGTAAAGACGCTTCAAGTCTAGTCGCTGTGCGAGTTCTTGCAAAGAGTTGGCCATATCTTGATTGCATAATTGCCTAGGGTTGATAAGGCAAGCGTACTTTATTAAATCTGTCACCCACGATATTAACCAGTTGAGCAATTCTGTTTCAGGTAGTTTTTGCCATTTTTCAGAAATTATCGCCGGATGGTTGGTGTGTTTTGCTATAGCCACCCAATCATCAAAACAATCCGTACGTTGCTTTAAGAGATCATTATTGGAGAGTTGTTGCGTTGTTAATATAGAACCTTGCACTAAATTTATCAGGGTTTCTTGATTGTTATGGATGCCCTGCTCTTTTAACCATTCGTTCAGGATTTTTTTTTCAGGTAGAGTCACCGATAGCTTTTGGCAACGGCTGATGATGGTAGCCGGAAGTTTGTTAGGTTTATCGGTTATCAGGATAAATACAGTGCGCTCAGTTGGTTCTTCAAGACATTTTAAGAATGCGTTTGCCGCCTGTCCCGTCATAACATCAGCGGGGCTGATAATAATCACCCGATAGGCTTCAAACTGCGGCTTCAAATAAGTGTCCGTAACGACTTGTCGAATTTGGTTAATGGAAATGGTTTTTTTTTCTTCGTCCGGTTTTATATGCTTTAAATCGGGGTGTGTATCGGCCTTGATTAGATGGCAGCTATTGCAATGTCCACAGCACAAACCATCATCCTGACGGTTTGTGCAAAGTAAAGAACGGGCAAATTGTTTTGCCAACCTGTGTTTGCCTAACCCATTAGTTCCTGTAATGAGCAAGGCTTGCGGAACACGGTCTTGCTTGATGTAACTGCAAAGCAAATCCCAGTGTCTTTTTTGCCAAGGCAATATATTTTGGGTTACAGTCATAACAGAAGCAGTTTTAATGCCCCAATAATAGCTTCCTGAACATCATCCAGTGGTTGGTCGGCTTTGATGATTTTGATCCGATCTGGATATTGTTGGGCTTGCTGCAAGTAAACTTGCCTAACTTTATTGAAAAAATGCAGCTGTTCAGACTCAAACCGATCTAAGTCACCTCCCCTATTTTTTGCCCTTGTCATACCGATTTCGACTGGCACATCAAGTAATAAGGTCAAATCTGGCCTTAAGTCACCCTGCACAAAATTTTCCAACCAGCCGATAGTTTCCAAAGCCATGCCTCGTCCCCCGCCTTGATATGCGTAGGTGGCATCTGTAAAGCGGTCGCAAAGCACCCAGTGGCCTTCGGCCAATGCGGGTTTGATCACATGATTAAGGTGCTGCGCCCTGGCGGCAAACATGAGTAAAATTTCAGCATGGCTAGTCAATGACTCATCATTGCTTTGCAATAACAGATCCCGTATTTTTTCGGCCAGTTTTGTACCGCCGGGTTCCCGTGTGACAACAACAGGAATATTAAGGTTTTGCAGATAATTCTTAATGAACGGGACATTGGTTGTCTTCCCTACCCCTTCACCACCTTCCAGCGTGATAAACTTTCCCTTTATATCCATCATCTTTTATGTTTCTGAAAGTTATTGACAGCCCGGTTATGCTCCGCCAAGGTTTCTGAAAACTGGTGGCTGCCGTCACCTTTAGCCACGAAATACAAGCTATTGCCTTTATCAGGGTGCAAGGCCGCATGTATTGCATCTCGCCCCGGCATGGCAATTGGCGTGGGTGGCAAGCCTTGGATGACGTAGGTATTATAGGGTGTTGGCGTGGTCAGGTCATTCGCCCTGATGTTGCCTTTGTATTTGTCACCCATGCCATAAATAACGGTGGGATCGGTTTGCAACAGCATTCCTTTGGTAAGTCTTCGGATAAATACACCGGCAATCGTAGCGCGTTCACTTTTTGCTCCGGTTTCCTTTTCAACAATGGATGCCATTATCAGCGCGTCATAAGGTACTTTATAAGGAAGATCCAGCTCCCTATGTTGCCATTCCTCTTGTAATACTTCCTGCATTTTTTTATGCGCCCTTTTTAATATTGACACATCGCTGGCCTTTTTTTCAAAATAATAAGTGTCAGGAAAAAACCAGCCTTCTGGATTTTGCCCGCTTATTCCTAGTTGGGAGGATATTCCAGCGACACTTAGGTCAGGTAGGCTTTTTTGAAGATTAGGGGCCTGTCCGATTGCTTGCAGGATTTCCTTCAAACTCCAGCCTTCAGGAAAAGTAATGGCGTATTTTATTGCCCTGCCCTCGGCAATAAGTGTCAATATTTGCGGAATCGTTAAACCAGGGGTCAATTTGTATTCCCCTGGTTTGAGGTTGCTGAGCATGCCTTTCTGAAAGGCAATTGCCTTGAACCAGAATGAATTGATTGCTATGTCTTGTGCAAGAAGTTTTCGGGTAATCGTAGCAAATGAATCACCCTTTTCTATTTCTACGACTAAATCGTGTTGAACGGCTGGCTTGTTTAAGGCATTGTAATAGTCAATTCCCAACCAGACCAAAAAAGCCAATACGGAAAGCGAAATGCCAACCGTTAATTTATAGCGCATAAGAATGCGCCTTTTCTTTAAGTTGCGCTAACCAACCTTGTAGTTGGTTGCTCAACTTACCGACAGAAAAACTTACGCCCTCAATTTGCTTGACGGGCCAAATACCAATAATAGAATTGCAAACGAATACTTCATCTGCGCTAAGCAAATCTTCTTTGCCATATTCATGTTCGATTAATTTACATCCATGTTCAGGCAATAATTTCGCGATGATCCCGCGCATGACCCCTGCGACTCCAGTAGATTGGAGTGATGCAGTATAAATGATGTCGTCTTTCACATAGAAAAGGTTGGTCATAGTGCCTTCAATCACATGGTCGTTTATGTCCAGCATTATACCTTCTTGCACAGTTGGATCGTCCCATTCAGCACGGGCCAATATCTGTTCCAGGCGATTGAGGTGCTTGATGCCTGCCAAGGCGGGATTTAAACCCAAGCGGGCGTTGCAGATGTGGGCAACAATACCCTGTTCTGAGTGAGCGTTGGGATATTCTGGAAAGGGATGCAGACTTATTACGCGGGTTGGATGGACGGTTTCGGGTTGGCGGTAACCTCGTCCTCCAGCACCTCGCGTAATAATTATTTTGAGAACGGCTTGCTTTGAATTCTTACAAACATAGTAAATTTCGTCTGTAATCTGTTGTATGTTAGGTCTTGGGATGTTTAGCCTTAAACAACCCGATCCCAACCGAACTAAATGTTGTTCCAGAAATACAGGTTGCCCATCTACGACTTCGATGGTTTCAAATAAGCCGTCACCATACTGAAACCCTCGATCATTAACCGGGATGTGATTTGTCTCCACTCCATTAACCAGGATCATTGCAGAGTCGATCACATAACTGCGAGGGATTTAGACGTTATTCAAAGCGCTTAAACACCAAAGAACCGTTGGTTCCACCAAACCCAAAGGAATTGGACATCGCAATATCAATTTTCATGTCCCTGGCGATGTTGGGAATAAAATCGAGGTCACACTGTGGGTCCTGGTTTTCTAAATTAATTGTGGCGGGGGCAATTTGGTTTTTAATGCTCAATGCTGTCAACACCGCCTCTATACCACCAGCTGCACCCAGCATGTGACCGAGCATGGATTTAGTTGAGCTGATTGCAACTTTGTAAGCATGATCGCCCAACGCGGTTTTCATGGCTTGAGTTTCACCGAGATCTCCGGCTGGAGTAGATGTGCCATGCGCGTTTATGTAATGGACGGCTTCTGGATTCAGTCCTGCATCACGTAACGCATTCCGCATACACCGAGCAGCGCCCTCCCCTCCTGGCGAAGGTGTAGTCATGTGATAAGCGTCGCCACTCATACCGTAACCGACGAGTTCAGCATATATCTTGGCACCCCGTGCTTTAGCATGTTCCAGTTCTTCAAGAACGACAACACCTGCACCGTCGCTGAGCACAAACCCATCTCGATCTTTGTCCCAAGGACGACTAGCGGCTTGTGGGTCATTATTGCGGCGGGACAAGGCTTTAGCAGAAATGAATCCACCCATAGCTGTTGGTGATGAAGTGCAGCGTTCAGCGCCACCTGCCACCATCACATCGGCATCGCCATATTTAATTAATCTGGCGGCATCACCGATATTGTGGGTTCCTGTAGTACAGGCGGTGACAATTGCAAAATTTGGCCCTTTCATTCCGTATTTGATCGACAGGTTACCGGAAATCATGTTAATGATATTGCCAGGAACAAAAAATGGCGATATGCGCCGTGGCCCGCCCTTTTCATAGACAGCATAACATTCTTCTATACCAGTAACCCCACCGATACCAGCACCAATCGCAACGCCGATACGTTCTGCATTCGCTTCAGTAACTTCAATTCCAGAGTCATCAATCGCTTGGCATCCTGCGGCAAGCCCATAATGGATGAAACCATCCATACGTTGGGCATCTTTGGCTGGGATGTATTGGGTAATATCAAAGTTTCTTATTACACCGCCAAAAGTCGTCGCAAATGGTGATATATCGAAGGAATCTATGGCACTAATACCGCTGCGACCATTGATGATGCCCTCCCAAGTTTCTGATACCGTGTTAGCAAGGGGTGTTATAGCACCTAATCCGGTTATGACGACTCGACGACCGCTCAATTTGTTAGTCCGTATTGTGGTTAAGATGGGGTTAAAGAGGTGGTAAAGATAGTGGATGAACGGTGAACGTTCATCCACTGAAAATCGGGTTTAGGCGTTTTTTGTTACGTAATCAATAGCTTGCTGAACAGTAGTGATTTTTTCAGCTTCATCATCTGGAATTTCGCATTCAAATTCTTCTTCAAGCGCCATGACGAGTTCAACTGTATCCAGAGAATCAGCGCCCAGATCGTCAACGAATGAAGCATCGTTAGCGATATCTTCCTTAACACCCAATTGCTCTGCAACAATCTTTTTAACTCGTTCTTCAACATTACTCATAATTATATCCTCAATCAACACAGTTTGTTTTTTATAGTCAGTAGCTTACACTGCGGTGTTATTAGTTTTACTGGAAATCCCGTGTCCGGCAACTCCAGACGGCGGGGGAATTATACTTGATATTGCAAAAAACTCACAACATTACGGCATGAACATGCCGCCATTGACGTGTAGTGTTTCTCCTGTGATGTAAGCCGCCCCTTCTGATGCCAAAAACGCGACGGCATGGGCGATTTCGGCGGTAGAGCCTAGCCTTCCTAAGGGAATACCTGCCAATAAGGTGTTTTTTATGTCTTCGCCCAATTCCTTAGTCATATCCGTATCAATAAACCCAGGCGCTACGGTATTGATGGTGATGTTTCGTGAACCAACTTCCTTTGCCATAGATTTGGCAAAACCAATCATGCCTGCTTTGGCTGCGGCATAGTTGGCTTGCCCAGCATTGCCCGTCGCACCGACCACGGATGAAATATTGATGATTCGCCCAGTTTTAGCTTTCATCATGCCGCGCAAAACAGCTTTACTCATACGAAATACAGACGTTAAATTGGTGTTGATGATGTCATTCCACTCATCATCCTTCATCCGCATCAACAAGTTATCTTTAGTAACGCCGGCATTGTTGACGAGTACCGTAGGCGCTCCAAAACTGTCGTTGACTGTTTTGATGGTTGCTTCAATTGAATCGGGATCTGCGACATTCAGTTTCAAGCCTTTGCCGTTATCAGACAAATAGGCCGAAATTGCTTCCGCCCCGCTGTCTGTGGTTGCCGTGCCCACCACAAAAAAGCCGTCCTCGGCCAATTTTTCAGCAATTGCCTTGCCTATGCCTCGGCTGGCACCTGTTACCAAAGCGACTGGTTTAGTCATTGAGTTTCTCCAATACTTTATTCAATGTCTCGGGATCGTAAATTGCCAAATGTTCAGCATCTTTAGCTATACGTTTATCTACCCCGGTCAATACTTTGCCTGGGCCGCACTCGATGAAACGGGTTACGCCTTTGTTGTGCATTAGCGCAATGCTTTCCACCCAACGCACGGGCTTATAAAGCTGTTCCTTAAGAGTATTGCGAATCACCTCCGGTGCGGTATGTGATTCCACATCCACATTGTGGATCGTATGTATTTTGGGTGTGGCTAGGGCAATGTCTTGCATGAATTCATCAAGCCTATCCGCCGCCGATTGCATCAATGCACAGTGGGAAGGGACGCTCACAGGTAATAATATCGCCCGTTTAGCACCCGCTTTTTTGGCTGCCGCAGCCGCCCGTTCGACAGCAGCCTTATGTCCGGCAATGACCACTTGGCCTGGGGAGTTAAAGTTAACGGCTGAGACGATTTCTGTTCCAGCAACGCTGGCGCAAATCTCAATGACTTGATTGTCGTCCAATCCTAAAATAGCTGCCATAGCACCCACGCCAGATGGTACTGCTTCCTGCATAAAGCGCGCCCTTGCTTCAACCAGTTTAACGGCATCTTCAAAGAACAAAGCTCCTGAGCATACCAAGGCAGTATATTCGCCTAAGCTATGCCCGGCCATCCATGCAGGACGTATAGCACTGTGTTTGCACCAGATTTCCCACACTGCAACACCCGCAGCCAGCATAACCGGTTGCGTATTTTGGGTTTGGTTAAGCTCTTCTTCTGGGCCGCTTGTGACAAGCGCCCAAAGATCACGTCCCAACACAAACGAAGCCTTATCGAAAGTTTGTTTGACTTCTGGATAGTCTGCTGCCAATTGGGTCAGCATTCCGACGGATTGAGAACCTTGTCCGGGGAATACAAATGCTAGCTTTTTTTGTTGTTCACTCATGCGTAAATAGTGCCGATTAGTATTTGATTAGCGCAGAACCCCAAGTGAATCCAGCGCCAAATGCTTCCAGTAAGACTGTTTGTCCGCGTTGGATACGCCCATCACTGACACCTTGATGCAAGGC
>JABFSV010000277.1 GCA_013140405.1 Methyloglobulus sp.
GCACACTGTCAGTATTATGGACTTTCTGCAATGCAAGCGGACTCATCCTTAACAATTTACGCCCAATATCTGGGAATAAACGGCCAGATGCACTCATCTCGCGGTCGCTTAATGGCGGTGCAACTGCTTGGGAGGCCAAGCTGGCGTTGTTGAGGCTAATCTGCACAGCTTCGACTTGTGCTGGGGTCAATGCCTTAAAAACTTTTGCGTCAGGGTCACGGTTGCCCCAATTGTTGATGCCATTAAAATCATTTTGGGCGCGTCCATCAAAAAAATTGCGGAAGTTAAATACCGAATTAATGACGCTGGGGGCGTTTCGCTGGGCAGCACGGCGCACGTTTTTATTGTCGAACACAAAGCCGTCAACATCCGGTTTATACGCGACCTTATCCTTACTTTTTCCGGCTTCGGTGGCTATGAAATCAGCAGCGAACACACCTTGCGACGTAACTATGTCATTAGAATCAAACAAGGGCGCAGAACTGCGATCCAGCACATCACTCAACTGACGAAAAGGAAAGTCACCAGCAGCCAACTGCCGGTTCGGGCCAAAATCGAACGCAATATCTGGGTCAGGTGAGCCGTCTGCGTGTACCCTGGGAGAACCAGGATTGACCTGGTTGTTGGAACGGCTATCGACACCAGCATTGAAATGGCAACTGGCACAAGCGGTCATCCCGTCGCTACCGACGCGCATCTCCCAAAACAAGGCTTTGCCCAAGGCAATCGCCTGCTGCTTATCTGTGATGAAATCGCCCAGATTGCTGGGTTCTGGTACGGGTATTGTTTTTAATGACGGTGGACGGGCTGGGTCGGCGGCGTGGGCGGTAGTCACTGCTAACAGCGTTGCCAGCAGAAAGAAACGGGGGATTGAGATAAATCGGGGCATATAATCCTCTCGGTTTGTAATAAGGTAGTGATAGTTTTTTGTTTTTATTTTTGTAACGCATAATGAAGTCGTTGCACCGATGGATTGTCTGCACAACGACTTGCAATAGTTAACGCTTGGCCGCTTTAGCTTTACCGATGACGGCATAGTTATTTTCAAACGACCTTCCGAATCATTAATGGAAAAGCCCTATTCTTTCCCCAAAACAGATCGCGCAGTTATGTGAGTAAAATCGCCAATGCCGGTAAGATAAGTAGCTTCAGGTCTTTTAGCTCTATGAGATTTATAACAACTTGGATATTTTCCATGGGGCAATTCGTTTTTCTTACTGTGGATTATTGATCCGACTTGGTGAAGACCTATCCGGCGATGGTAAATGCTTTGTCGAAGCCCGTGGGCATTCCGGCAAGCACTTACCAAACCGTCCCGATCCCCGCCGCGCCGGATCAACAGGCCGTTACTTTCAGTCGACCGTCTTCATTTCCATGCGATAACCGTGTCGTCCGGTATAGACGTAGCAGGTTTTATCAGCCGGATCGCAATTATTGGCCGGGTAGGAATCCAAAGCTTTGGGAACGCCACCGACGGCAATCGAGTATTTTCCAGGCATTAGGTTAACTTCGTATTCGATAGTCCCTTTTTGGGCATCATTAAGGTTATTCCCTTTAAACACCAATGTTGACCAATCGACATTGCCGCTTGGATTAAAGCGGTGATCTTCGCAACTGGTATCATCCCAGCCGTCGTAAATAGCGATGCCAGGAATCAACATGTTGCGCGAGTAACCTTTTTGGAAAAGCGTATTCTCAGGAGTGATGATGTGATATGGCACACCTTCAATACGACTTACCTTAACTTTCAACTTGGTTTTTTCAGTGACTTCTAAAGCGATCCAGTCGGCTGTATGCGTCCAACCGACATCAGGAGACACATAAAAAGGCGGGATTTCGCTCAAGCTTTTTGCGCCCACCGTATTAATCAAGGTAGCTTTATCTTTTTTACCCATCTTTACCGCCCATTCATAGCTAATGCCACCGTCATTTCCGGTAGGAGCTTCGTTAATGGCGCAACCAGGGTAAGTCTGGCTGGTTGCGGGGTCTTTAAACTCGACCGTGCCAGCCGTCGCAGATAGGCTCATACCTAACGATAACGTTAGGGCGCATAAAGCGCTGCCCGTAGACAGCTTTCTTTTAAATTGCGTGTTTTGCATTTTGTTGACTCCTCTGTAGTCTTATTAAAGTTATTGTCAAATAGGTTATCGACATAGCGTAAGATACGGCTTACAAAGCGCTTATTTGACAATGCTAGATAAGCAAATACAGTGCCACCTTTTCAATTCATTGATAGTTAGGCTGTTTTTAAATTCCCGAAAAATAATTTGAAGAAAAAGTGTGTGATATGACACACCCACTGTGTCATATCACACACTTTTTTCTGGAAGCCCCGCCCTATGCGGGTTTCAGAGGCCGCAAAAAATCACATAAACTGTGTCATATGACACAGTTTTAAATTGCTATTTATTACTAATTGATTTATATGAGAAAAATATCAGCCAACAAAGAGGGAGGGATCAAAAAACGTGCGTCTCCATCCAACGTTGGTTTTATCTTGCTCCAGCCAGAAACTGACTAAAAAGATCTGCATAGCGAAATGAAGCCGTGAATTAGGTTTTTATCCTTTGGTTAATCGCTAAGTTGTATCGCATCTTTAGCCTTGTCAACCTTTAGTTTAAGCGCCCTGCTGGGCTTAAAGTGAAAGGCATACCGGGACGGCGAGTGAATTTCGTCACCTGTCATTGGATTTCTTCGGGTTCTCGCGGGGAGATGCCGTGCGCTGAAAGCACCAAACCCCCTGATTTCTATCCGTTCTTTGGCGTTAAGCGTTTGTTCCATTTGCGCCAGGATAATGCCAACCGCAGCCTCTACGCCTTTCCTTTTTAAATGTGGCTGCTTTTTAGCCAGTGCCGAGATAAAGTCTGCCTTGTTCATAAAACATGTTGCCTCATTTGTGAAAAACTGAAAAGCCAGGGCAATAAACTTACACCATCCTAAAGGCGAAGATAGCAACGGCCTATCCCTAAAATCACTTAATACTGCAACCTTACAAGCAAATATCATGCCCATAAAAACAAGGCATTGATTTTGAAAAACAAATATTTATTTTTTACTGTTCGTACAACCTAACGTCTAAATTTTCTGTAAAAACTGTGTGCTTTCACACACTCACTGTGGCATATCACACAGTTGGTCTGTAAGCCCTTCGTGCATTGGGTTCTAGTGGGGCTAGGTGAATCCAAAAGATGACAATATGAGCTGGAATCCAATAAAAATGTGTCATTTGCCCTAATCGCCGGATCTCTTATGTGTTGCCCTAGTCAGCCTCGATATTCAAATATCAAATGGGAAAAAACTGAATGGAAAAGTTTGTTTATGGAAAAAGGCAGATACCTGACAGGACTGCAAGCCCACGTCCGCTAGGGAATGGCATGAACAGCCGCCCAACCTAGTGCGGTAACAAAATATCGGGAAAAATGATGGGCTGAGACAAACTTTCTGGAGATAATTTGCACATCCTGGCGCTAATAAATTCGGTAAGTTATTGCTTTTTGCTGGGTTCATGCGTTTTTCAGGGTGCGACAATTTGCCACATTTACTGCACTAACCTTAGTTGTTAGTCTATACCTGACCCGTAACCCTGGTTTGCCGTCAAGCAAACCGCCATCATCGTGTCACTGATGGGATTACGGACTTCACTTGTCTGTTGCTTTTTAAGTAACACCGTATAAGCCTAAAAATTAAACATAAACGGAGATATTCCTATGAAAAGAAGTAACCTGCTGCCCATATCTATGGCGAATAAAATGGAGCCATTAGTTAAACTTAACTGGCTACCAACCAATTTGCCAAGCTTAGTCGCCGTTGCGGTTGTTTTAACGGCAGGTGTTTTGGCTATTGAAAAATTCCGAGAAACAAAAGCACCGGAAATTAAATCCGTTGCATGGTACATGGCTAACCAAAAAGAAGCCCTAGCAAAAAACAAAGAGTGTTATGACAATCCACAATTAAAGACAACGGAAAATTGTGTCTATTCATTGCAAGCATTGGAAATTACTCACAAAGGGCCAAACTCATAAGTTGAAACAATAGACTTATCTTGGTTAATGGAAATCAATTGCCAAAACTGAAGGCCACTGGACATTATTTTTTTAAGTGATTTAACTGTTGGTGACATTCCGAATTATCTCACGCCACCCAACCTTAGCAGGGTTAAGCTATTGTTTTTTGCCCGTTATACTGCTCTCTAGGGGTGCGACAATTTGCCACATTCCCACGGCTAAGGTAAGTCGCTAGAATATGCCTAACTTTTGTGGTGTGCATCACTTCATCAGTTAGCACTCTTCCTCTCTCGCGGATTAATGCCATATAGCAATATATGCCATTGATCCGCATTTTTTCCCGAGGGCATCATGAACTACGACCGCAAAGCCAATATCTCCCAAACAACCTGCCTTATCCAAGTAGGTAGACGAAATGCATATCATCAAGCCGGTCATGCCGCCGCTATTTATCTAGGCAACCAGCATAAACAATTGCCCGCCGTGCATTTTCAAGTCACTATCAAACCGCAGGAACGTGATAGCGGACAATCAAGCCGCACAATGCGACTGTCCCGCCAATACGCCGCAAAAGTGGAAGGTGGCCGCTTAATCCAAAGCCTGCCCTTGTCGTTTGCGGAAGCGGCGCGGTGTCTTTCTCAGTCCGAACAAGAACAATACCGTTGTGCTTTCGAGGCGGACGTAATCAATCTGCTGGCAGGCCCGCTGACGGAGGCTAAGTATGTCGCGTTGCGAGATGATGAAGTCTTCAATGCCAATCTTGTTTATCTGGGTGCATTAAAGTTTTATGGCGGCAGTGCGACCTTGGACATTATCACTGAATACATGGAGTGTTTTGTACCTGACAGGACAGAACGCAAGCAGAAACTGGCGGAACTGTTTTTGGCGGCTTACAGTTTTGTTAACAAGCGCTCAACCTGGAGCGCAATTACTGCCTTGGCTGAATTTATCTTGGATGCAAATAAAGATGAACCAAAAAGCATCATCTCCTGCGACGACCTGATTGCCCTGCTAGAATCCCGATACGTGCCAGCGACCGGACAGTTTTCTGCACCTAAGTCCGAATTCTTTGCCACACTGTTTGAGTATTGAATTAAATTCGCTGATTAGCCGACGATACCCAATAGCCGCAACCTGCAATAATTCTTTTTCATTGCCTGTTACGGCAATGCTAGTAAAACGATGTTGCGGTAAACACGTGGTGGTTTCGATTTAGCAATCCACCAAGCCTAAGCCATTCAATGCCTAGCCATACCTATTTGCTAAGGAGGTGCAGCCCGGCAATGTCTACAAAAATTATTTCTTAGGCTCAAACAAGATATGCGCCATTTTTTTTGCCTTAGTCTTTAAGTAACCCAGATTGTCCTTGTGGGCGACGACTTCAATGGGAATCCGTTTAACCACATTAATGCCCAATTTTTTTAAGGATTCTATTTTTTTGGGGTTATTGGTGATTAGCTGGATAGACTTAACCTGTAAACTTTCCAACATTAAAGCAGCTACACTGTATTCCCGCTCGTCAGCAAGATGGCCTAAGTGGATATTGGCATCGACGGTATCTAAGCCTTTATCCTGCAAATTATAGGCTTGCAACTTTTTCAACAGCCCAATACCGCGACCTTCCTGACGCAGGTAGATCAAAATGCCCGATTGCGCTTCACTAATCAACTGCATCGCCATATCTAGCTGTTCGCCGCAATCACAACGCCTTGATCCTAACACGTCGCCGGTGAAACATTCCGAATGGATACGCACGGGAATATTTTCTTGGTTGGCGACATCACCTTTGACCAGGGCGACATGTTCCTTGTCGTCGATGTTGTTGCTGTAGTAATGCAGGATAAATTCGCCGTGCCGAGTTGGGATGGGCGTTTGTACTAAATCTTCTAGGTATGCTTTCACGGATAGGATTAGCGCTTACAATTAGTTGATATTCCACCTAATTTAGTAGGTAGCTTGAGCTGTTTTTTGCTTTTAAAGATACTTACTTAGTCGCAAAACAGGAGCATTCTGTCATTTTATTGTTGTTATCAGCTTAATTATATCACTGCTACTTTCATCAACCCGTACAAACGAAAATCCGCAGGCTTTGACACTCTTGACCGTATCCCTGTTGATATTGGCGCCAAACAACTTGACGACCATAGGATTCAGAAAATTCATGGCACGGGCTAAAGCGGGTCTTGAGCTTATCACATGCTCAAGCAACAACACTTGCCCACCGGGTTTACAGACACGGCAAAGCTCTTTCAAACCTTTCATCGGCATTGGCACCGAACAAAACACAAATGAACATATCACAACATCAAAACTATTGTCTGCGTAGCATAGGGATTGCACATCCATCAAAGCCAATTCCACTTGCACCCCCTTCCGTTCTTTGGCCTGTGCAGCTTGTTTCAGCATTTCTGGGCTGAAATCAATCGCTGTGATCATGGCATCTTTGGGATAATAATCAAAGTTTTTGCCCGTGCCTACCCCCACTTCCAGGATGTGATGCCCATCAGCTTTAGCCCACAGCCTTTCGCGCCATTGCTTGAAAAACAGCCCTTCCATAGGGGCTTCAAGAAGATCAAAAAACGGGGCAATCCGGTCATAGCGGTTTTTAATTACAGTGCTGTCTGGCTTCATAATCAATGTGGAACTTAATAATATTGGCATACTACAATAAGCACTCGGTTATCAGCAATGACAATGCTTGAAGGCGCTGAATTAAAATAGTTCTGAGCTAGCTTGCTGACAACAAATCAGCTTGAACTTTAACCTTTACATGCAGGACTAAAGATGGCTGTTAATGACTGAAGGATACTTATGAAACTCCCGATTACTGGCGGCTGTTTATGTGGAAAAATCAGATATGAAATTTCTGCAAAGCCTGTGAACACAGCAAACTGCCATTGTAGGACATGCCAAAAAGCGGTGGGTGCAGCTTATTTTCCGGCATTTTTCGTTCCTGCATCCGCCCTTACCATAACCGGTGACTACAAGGAGTTCGCTAGCATTGCCGCCAGCGGCAATACGATGTACCGTGGTTTTTGCCCAGAGTGCGGAACGTCATTATTCGGACGGAATAGCAAGTTTACCAATATTAGGCCGGTATCTGCTGCGACCCTTGATGACCCCAGCATTTACAACCCAGAAAAAGATATGTGGGTGGCAGATGCACAGCCTTGGGACGTGATGAATCCTGAGTTACCAAAATTTGTGGGCAATCCCTGGAAGTAAGCTATTATTCGCAATAACATTCGACAAGCCGGACTATTTATGCACGCAGAACTCAACACCATCAATATTGCGCCTAGCTCAACCCATATCTATTCAGTCATCTGGTTACATGGTTTGGGTGCGGACGGCCACGATTTTGAAAGCATTGTACCCAGCTTGAATTTAACGGCTGAGGCTAATATCCACTTCATTTTTCCGAATGCCCCGGTCCAGTCTGTCACCATCAACAACCACATGAAGATGCGTGCTTGGTACGATATTTTAGCTATTTCTTTGGAAGAACATACCGTCGATATTCCTGGTATATACCAATCAGCAGAACTTGTTAATCAATTGATTCAAAAGGAAATTGATAAAGGCATACCAGCAAAAAACATTATGCTGGCGGGATTTTCCCAAGGTGGAGTCATTGCCTTGCATATCGGGCTTAGATATCCGCAAAAATTGGCCGGTATTTTGGCGCTCTCTACCTATTTGCCGACTATAACTCAATTAAGCGATGAAGGTTCAGATGCCAGCAAGACAACCCCTGTGTTTATGGCGCACGGCATTCTCGATGCCATTGTTGCTATCGAAGCAGGCAAATCCACTTTTGATAAGCTATCAACATTGGGATATAGCATCGAATGGCATGATTATTTGATGGAACATTCTGTTTGCGTCGAGGAAATCGGCCATATTTCAGCTTTTATGAATGCGGTTTTTGTTTAGCTGTTCGCCAAGAACGCTAATTCCACCGTCGATTTTCGAACTGCTAACCAG
>JABFSV010000202.1 GCA_013140405.1 Methyloglobulus sp.
ATAAATTAAGCCGCCGCAGTTTCCGGCACTGGATAACGGCAGAGCATCGGGCTTTGCTGGTAGCAGACTGTGCCAACGCTGTTGCTGCCTATATCCTCATCATTTATCATCCGGGAACCAGGCTGGCACGTATCTACTCGTTAGCCGTTGCCCATCAACACCGTGGCATGGGCATTGCGAAGCAACTTATCCTGGCTGGTGAACAAGCCGCACATGATGATGGCAGATTGTATTTACGGCTTGAAGTCAGCGTCGATAACACCCCGGCAATCAAACTTTACGAATCGCTAGGCTACCAAAAATTCGGCATCTACCGAGATTATTACCAAGACCATAAAGACGCATTGCGCTACCAGAAACGCATTCGGTATTACAGCGACACCTTACAACACCGCTCCGTACACTGGTTAAAGCAAACCACCCACTTCACCTGCGGCCCTGCCGCGCTAATGATGGCAATGCACGGGCTAAACCGCGCGTATCAACCATCGCAGGAAGAAGAAATCAACATCTGGCGTGAGGCAACGACCATTTTCATGACCTCAGGCCATGGTGGCTGTCATCCTATAGGCTTGGCACTGGCGGCAAAACGGCGCAACTTCGCAGTAGAAGTCTGGATTAACCAAACCAGCATCTTATTTATCGACGGGGTACGTAATGAAGACAAA
This sequence comes from Methyloglobulus sp., assembly GCA_013140405.1. GTDB lineage: Bacteria > Pseudomonadota > Gammaproteobacteria > Methylococcales > Methylomonadaceae > Methyloglobulus. The sequence goes on from JABFSV010000202.1 coordinate 669, forward strand.
AAACAAATTGTTGAACTGGTAGATACTGGCTTCAAACGCCAAGCTGAACAACAAAACATCGAAGTGCATTACACCAATATTACCCAAAACGAACTGATTAACGCATTCAAGGCTGGAGCTATCCCGCTGATATTAATCAGTACTTTTTTAATGGACAGAAAAAAAGCGCCGCACTGGGTCGTGATGAGCGGCTTTGATGATGATTGTTTATATATGCACGACTCCGATCCCGACGAGCGCCGCCAAAGCGAACTCGATTGCCAGTTTATTCCCATTGCACGGGAAGATTTTGACCGGATGTCCTGCTTCGGCAAAAACCGTCTGCGGACGGCGGTGGTTATTTGGCCGGAAGCAGATAAACCTTGAAACTTAACGCCGCATAATTCGTTTGCTTAACCTGCTTGCTTTTCGATTTCCTTGGGTTTATCCAATGACCATAACTTTTCCAGTTGATAATGCTCGCGGGCTTGGGCCGTCATGGCTTGTACGATAACATCGCCCACATCTAAAAGGACCCAATCGTCTCCTGGGCCGCCTTCTAAACCTAAGGGCTGAACGCCATTTTCTTCAACTTTCACTGCCACAAGCTCGCATAATGACATCAAATGGCGGTTGGAAGTACCCGTTACCAAAACCATGTAATCGGTAAAGCTGGTTTTGTCGCGGACATCCAAGGTGGTGATTTGAAGGCCTTTGCGTTCATCCAGTTCATCCTGGACAATTTTCAATAATTTTTCTGATTGCATTCGTTTTCCTGTTGGTTAATTCGATTTAATGCACGTTATGTGCTTGATATAACTTATGTTGTTTGATGTATGCTATCACGGAATCAGGCAATAAAAATGCCGGATTACGTCGATCTGCGAAGATATTTCTGATTACAGTCGCGGAAATATCGAGTTGGGTTATGGCTTGAAAATACAGCTTACCTGCCAGTTCTTGTTTTAATTCCGTTTGGTGGGTAGTTTGCCGTTCTATAAAAAAAGGCTCAAGCTGCCCTACCCTATGGCCTGGTCGTGTTAGCACGACAACATGGGCAAATTCAAATAATCGTTGCCATTGATGCCAGTTTTCCAATTTATTGAAAGCATCGCTGCCGATAAACAGCAACAACGGCTGATTTGGAAATTCCTGCCGTAAAGATTCCAGCGTAAGTACCATATAAGAAGCCCCTGCCCTAGCTATTTCCCTGGTATCGACAATAAATCCTGGCTGCTTTTTGACCGCTAATTGCAGCATTTCTAACCGCATACCAATTGACGCTATTGGTGCTGCCCGATGCGGCGGCTTTGCGCTAAGGATTAACCTGACCTCATCAAGTCCGAAGATTTCTTTGACTTCAAGCGCTGACCGAAGATGACCATAATGGACTGGATCGAAAGTGCCACCGAAAATGCCGATCATTTATTGCCTGATATGGCCGTCACCCAAGACGATATACTTAAGCGAGGTCAGGCCTTTTAACCCGACCGGCCCGCGGGCATGGAGCTTATCGGTGCTGATGCCGATTTCCGCCCCCAAACCGTATTCAAAACCGTCGGCAAAGCGGGTGGAAGCATTTACCATCACGGAACTGGAATCGACTTCCCGCAAAAACCGCCGTGCCTTGGTGTAGTCCTCGGTCACAATAGCATCGGTATGGAGAGAGCCGTAGTGATTGATATGCTCAATTGCCTCGTCCAAACCGTTAACAATTTTGATTGAAAGGATTGGCGCTAAATATTCAGTCTGCCAATCCTCTTCCGTCGCCCTGATACACGCTGGAATCAATGAACAGGTCTTGGGACAACCACGCAGTTCCACACCTTTCTCAAGATACTGTTCTGCCAGCAACGGCAACACTAAGCCAGCTATGCTTTCTGCAACCAGCAAGGTCTCCATCGCATTACAAACACCATAACGGTGGGTTTTGGCGTTCACCGCAATGGTCACGGCCTTATCGAGATCGGCATTGTCGTCGATGTACACATGGCAGATGCCATCCAAATGTTTGATGACAGGAATTGTTGCATCCTTGGAAATGCGTTCGATCAGGCTTTTACCGCCCCTAGGTACGATCACATCGACGTGCTGATTCATCGTAATCAGTTCGCCCACTGCGGCACGATCAGCGGTAGCGACAATCTGCACAGCTTCGATAGGCAAACCTGCTTCGCTTAAGCCTTTACTTATACAAGAAGCAATCGCCTGATTGGAATGAATGGATTCAGAACCGCCCCGTAAAATACAGGCATTGCCGGATTTAAGGCATAAGGCGGCGGCATCGACCGTAACATTCGGACGGGATTCGTAAATAATGCCGATAACCCCCAAAGGCACTCGCATTTGTCCGACTTGAATACCGCTGGGGCGATAACTTAAATCAGTGATTTCCCCGACCGGATCGGGCAAGGCCGCGACTTGCTTCAAACCTTCGACCATAGCGTTGATGCTTTTCGGCGAGAGAGCCAGCCGATCCAGCATTGCCGCATCCAGGCCGTTGGATTTACCGGTTTCCAGATCTTTCGCGTTTTCGGCGATCAATATAGCGGTACTTCGCTCGATTACCTCGGCAATCTTCAACAAAGCCAGATTCTTTTTGCCAGACTCGGCGCGGCTGATTTCCCGTCCAGCTTTTCTGGCCTTTACGCCAAGGTCGTTCATGTATTCTTTGATGTTCACTGACTGCTTACTCGCTCATTAACTGCTATCGACATTATATCGACTAAACAGGTTTTATGACAGAAGCGGGGGATAACTCTAAAATACCAGCGAGACCGGACAACCCCATCTCGCTAGAAAAGTGCAGCAGATGGTTTTATTGTTTGGCTTGTTTGCAGGTGAGTGTGTAGTTAATTGTATACTCCCTCTGAGGCGTGCCGCCAGCCGTTGTGGTAAAAGTATGGCTTCCCGATGTTGATTCAGCGACTCCTTTTTTGTGGAGCGTCAACTTCGTACTGAAGTCGATAGCATCAAAAACCCCCACGTCATTAAAGTAACTGATCCCCACAACGGTATTGCCTGCATCCAATACCGTTGATGCAAAAAATGTTTTCTGGCGCGTGAACGTAGAAAAGTCGTCATCAAAACTTAAGCCTGGTTCGATGACAAAAACTTTTTGGTATGACTCTGCCGCATTGCCGTTAAACACATAATCCACGACTACCGAACAAGATACCTTTAACTGCCCCGCAGCATTCACGGTAACCGGAGCGGCAAAACTCGTCACCATGATGGATGCAACCAACAATTTCATTATTCTTGACATTGTGTTTTTCCTTGTTAATTGACATTACATTTAAAGTTAACAACGTGGATGCAAAGTTATCCGCTTTTAGCCTCACGCACAGTTAATGTAAAAAAGCTGCTAAAAGGTTCAATTTGTCCTGAACCATGCCTCATAAGACTAGTAAACAACTGAACCTTAAACAGATTTTCAAAGCCCAAAAACAATCTTCCTAAAATAGCAAAATATTTCTCTAAAACACAATATATTGTGCTAATATTGCATTTAAACACAACATGTCGTAACAATATCATTTAACCTCATTACGTTATTGCTTGTTTTATTAGAGGTTTTCTGCGAACCGCCGCCATCAAATGATGCCCTATGGCATTGTTAGCACCAAATGTTATTTGCAGTACATAAAAATACCGAACAACTGTCTAAGAGCCTGTTCAAGATCGTCACGAGCCGTCGCCATTTGTGGGCGGACGGAGCGCAGAAACCGGAGTTTACTTGATGTAAATAAGGATTTCGAGTACCGCCCAACCGCAAATGGCGGCGGCGCAGTAGATATTGGACAGGTTCTTAACACCTTAATACCGCTCACAACCGGGGAGACCATCTATGCCAGCACAACTCCATATCATCGCCAACAATGTCACCGAAATACCGTTTCAGGATGCCTCGATGGATATTTGGGACACCAAATACCGTTTAAAATCCAAAGACGGTAAAGCACTGGATGCAAACATTGATGAAACCTACCAACGCGTCGCCAAAGCCTTATCTGGCGTGGAAGAAGGTAAAGCGTTGCAGGAGCAGTGTTACAAGGATTTTCTGTGGGCATTGCGCCAAGGCGTGATTCCGGCAGGGCGCATCATTTCCAATGCTGGCGCACTGCAACATAAACCCGCCACTTCGACTATTAACTGTACGGTGTCCGGCACGATTGTCGATTCGATGGACGACATCTTGGGCAAAGTCCATGAAGCCGGATTAACGCTGAAAGCAGGCTGCGGGATCGGCTACGAATTTTCCACCTTGCGCCCTAAAGATGCCTATGTCTCAGGTGCGGGTGCTTACACATCTGGCCCCTTATCGTTCATGGATATTTATGACAAGATGTGCTTTACAGTGTCCTCCGCTGGCGGTAGGCGCGGCGCACAAATGGCGACATTTGATATTGCCCATCCCGATGTTGTGGAATTTATCCGTGCCAAACGTGAAAATGGCAGATTGCGCCAGTTCAACTTGTCCTTACTCATCACCACCGAATTTATGGATGCAGTCAAGAACAACCAACCTTGGGCGTTCTCTTTTCCCGTCACCGAAAAAGAAGCCAAAGTTGACCAGCTTGATCTCACCAATAACGAGCAAATCGTCTGGCGCGAATTTCCCGTTAAAGCGGGTTATGTCGTCAATGATGCAGGTTTGGTCGCCTGCAAAATCACTAAAACCATGCCCGCCCGTCGCTTGTGGGACATCATCATGAGTTCCACTTATGACTACGCCGAGCCGGGGTTTATCCTGATCGACAAGGTCAACGAAATGAACAACAACTGGTTTTGCGAAAACATCCGCGCCACCAACCCTTGTGGCGAACAACCTTTGCCGCCGTATGGCAGTTGTTTGCTGGGTTCAGTCAACCTTACCCGCTTCATCAAAAAACCGTTCACGGCAGATGCCCAGTTTGATTGGGAAACCTACCGCAAAACCATCCGCATCTTTACCCGCATGTTGGATAACGTTGTCGAAATAAATGGCTTGCCACTGCAAAAACAACGCGACGAAATCATCAGCAAACGCCGCCACGGCATGGGTTATCTGGGCTTGGGTTCAACTGTGACCATGCTGGGCATGAAATACGGAGATGATGCTTCCGTAAAATTTACCGAAGAAGCCACCAAAGTCATGGCTATCGAAGGTTGGAAAGCCGCATTAAGCCTTGCCAAAGAAAAAGGTCCTGCACCGATTATGGAACAACTGTTTACGGTGACCGGAGAAATGCTACGTAAACGCCCCGAAATGGCGGCGGATGGCTATAAGGTCGGCGACCAGGTGGCAGGAAAAATCCTCCATGCCAAATACAGCCGTTACATGCAGCAAGTGGCGGCAATCGAACCTGAACTGGTTGCCGAACTGATGGAAACCGGCGCACGCTTCACCCATCACAGCTCCATTGCGCCCACAGGCACGATTTCCCTGTCGCTCGCCAATAACGCCAGCAACGGCATCGAGCCCAGCTTTGCCCACCATTACTCGCGCAACGTCATCCGCGCCGGCAAGAAATCCAAGGAAAAAATCGATGTTTTCTCCTTTGAATTATTGGCTTACCGCGAACTGGTCAACTCCAAAGCCATGCCTTACAGCGATAAGCCGGAACAGCAACTGCCGGACTGCTTTATTTCCGCCGAAGATGTCACCCCCAAACAGCATGTTGACATCCAGGCTGCCGCGCAGATTTGGATCGATTCCTCCATCTCCAAAACCGCCAACGTGCCGACCGACTACCCTTACGAAGATTTCAAGTCCATCTATGAATACGCTTATGACAAAGGTTTAAAAGGTTGCACCACGTTCCGGTTTAATCCTGAAGTATTCCAAGGCGTATTGGTTAAGGAATCCGACCTGGAAAACACCACCTACCAGTTCACCCTGGAAGACGGCAGCGTAGTCGAGTTTAAAGGCAACGAAGAAATTGAATACGATGGGGAAATCCATAGTGCGGCGAATTTGTTTGATGCGCTGAAAGAGGGTTATTACGGGAAGTTCTAAGATTGGATTACCACCTCTAACCATATCTTTAACTTTGTTTGCCTAACACTAATGGATAAAAGCTTTTCCGATTACATCGTCTATGTTGATGAAAGTGGAGATCATGGATTAATCACTATTGATCCTTATTATCCGGTGTTTGTGCTGGTTTTTTGTATCTTCAAAAAAGACGACTACATCAATACAGCAGTACCTTTATTGCAACGGTTCAAATTTGCCCATTTTGGGCATGACCAAACCATATTGCATGAAACCGATATACGTAAAGATCGAGGTGGTTTTACGTTTTTGAAAAGCCAAGCAGTAAAAACAGCTTTTCTGGATGAATTAACAAGCATTATTCAAAAAACGCCATTTGTTTTAATAAGCACAGTTATTAAAAAAGAACCTTATCGCCAACGATATAGCACACCAGAAAATCCGTATCATGTTGCCTTACGTTATGGTTTGGAACGTATTTTTTATTTTCTGACTGAGCAACAAGCAAACATAGAAACTACACATATCGTGGTTGAAAAACGCGGCAAGTCAGAAGATAACGAACTGGAACTTGAATTCCGTCGAGTCTGTGATGGTTTTAATTACTTGCAAAAGCCATTGACTTTTGAGTTGGTGTTTGCGGATAAGAAAAGCAATTCAACAGGATTGCAATTGGCGGATTTGATTGCTAGACCAATTGGTTTGCACGTACTCAAACCGAAACAAGAAAACAGGGCTTTCGCAATTATTGACGGTAAATTTTACCAAAATGGCAAAGCTATTAAAGAAGGCTACGGATTAAAGTGTTTCCCTTAAAAACAAAAAGCCCCGATGATTCCACCGAGGCTTAATGTCGACCAGGAATCCCCAATCCTTAGATGGATTATGCGTAAACGCATATTTAAAGTCAATGTATAAATTAGGGGTGTCGCTACCTCGACGGTTGTTTGAATGTGGGTTCTCGCACCCACGGGCGAGATACTTTCTTTTGCTTCGCCAAGCCACATGGATGTGGCGCATGCAGAAAATGCAGGAGCAATTTTCTGCAAAAGAAAGAAACCAAAGAAAAGGCGACCCGATGCCGCTTGCTTCCTGCGCTCCGGCATTTTTATCGGGGTTTGCTGGAAGGGACTCCTGTCCCTCCAGCAAAGTGCGGCATCCTTGCCGCACCCCTAACGGGCTGTTCCCGATAAAACCGCCAGTACTCGGCGCGGTATAAGGGGAATGGGTGCATCGTTTGGACGAAGGAAATATCAGGACAGGTCTAATTTCTAAATCCTGTAAGTAGTTAAGTTTAAAGAAAATATAGGATGTGCTGAACAAAGTGAAGCGC
>JABFSV010000058.1 GCA_013140405.1 Methyloglobulus sp.
ACTCGGCAAATCCGCGACCGACTCGAAAAGGAATTGCAACACAATGTCGCCTTAAGGGTTGAAGACACGGGAGACCCTGATAAATTTAAAGTATCAGGCCGTGGCGAATTGCATCTATCTGTCCTAATTGAAAACATGCGCCGCGAAGGTTTTGAAATGGGCGTATCTCGCCCTGAAGTTATCATTAAAGAAATTGATGGCAAGAAGTGCGAACCCTTTGAAATGGTCACCATTGAAGTGGAAGAAGAACACCAGGGCACCATAATGGAAAAGCTGGGGGAACGTAAAGGTGACCTGACCAATATGGTTCCGGACGGTAAAGGCCGTATTCGCCTGGAATATATGATGCCTTCGCGCGGGCTGATTGGTTTCCAGACTGAATTTATGACGGCAACATCGGGTTCTGGTCTGCTCTACCATGTATTCGACCATTACGGGCCGATGAAAGCAGGTGAAGTGGGTAACCGTCAACGTGGCGTGATGATTTCAATGGTTGCTGGCAAAGCCGTGACCTATTCATTACATCCTTTACAAGAACGGGGCGAATTGCTATTAGTTAATGCCGATGAAGTTTACGAAGGCATGTTAGTGGGCTTGCATTCCCGCAGCAATGATTTATGCGTCAACCCTTGCAAACCTAAGCAATTGACCAACGTACGTGCATCAGGAACTGATGAAAGCCTGGTGTTAGCACGAATCCAAAAGATGACGCTAGAACAAGCATTGGAATTTATTGCCGAAGATGAACTGGTAGAAGTCACGCCAAAATCCATACGTTTACGCAAGAAATTGTTGACGGAAAACGAGCGGAAAAGAGCTGCGAAGGCTTAAGCACGAAGGGGCATCAATTGTGGATGCCCCAAAACTTAGGCAGGGCTTTTTTGGCAAAAATAAAGCCCCGACACATTGCGTGTAGGGGCTGAAATCGTCTGCTTGGTTGGATTTGGGAGTTCATCCGTGGCAACATCCCTTTTCACTTTTGACGACGGCTGGATTATCCCAAAAAATATGCCCGAAAAAAGCAGGCAAAAGCGTAACTTTATGTAGTCTTATGATTACTAATATAGGTAACCAGCGTTTTTCCCTTAAATATATAAAAGTAAATTCGCCTTATCTTAACTAATATTTTTATATTACGGATATAGCAGCCTGTTTCTTGTACTACAATAGCCGCAATCTAACGTTAAACCCTAACACACAATCCTCAGATAATGGATCAGCGTACTGCCCAGGTCGAGCGTAACACCCTCGAAACGCAAATCAAAATAAGCATTAATCTTGATGGCACAGGAAAATCTTCATTTGCCACAGGCGTTCCTTTTCTCGAACACATGCTAGACCAAATCGCACGGCATGGACTGATTGATATTGAAGTTGTTGCCAAAGGTGATTTGGAAATTGATGCTCATCATACCGTAGAGGATGTCGGCATTACTTTAGGGCAAGCCTTCGCTAAAGCCGTCGGTGACAAAAAAGGACTTGTCCGCTATGGTCACGCTTACATCCCGTTAGATGAAGCCCTATCCAGAGTTGTTGTGGATTTTTCTGGCCGCCCAGGCTTGGTTTATGACGTTAAATTCCCCCGATCCACGATTGGTAGTTTCGATGTTGATTTATTTCGTGAGTTCTTTCAAGGCTTTGTCAATCATGCCGGAATTACCCTACACATTGACAACTTAAAAGGTTCTAACGCACATCATGTTGCAGAAACCATTTTTAAGGCTATGGGACGTGCCTTGCGGATGGCTATAAGTATTGACCCCAGGATGGCTGGCATGATGCCATCAACCAAAGGTAGCCTCTGATTTTAATCCTTCCTGATTTTCTCAACAAATGTCCTCAGTAGCTGTCATTGATTACGGTATGGGTAATCTCCATTCCATCGCTAAAGCCTTGCAACATGCAGAGCCTGATTGTGAGGTTCGCGTTGTTTCGACTGGAAATGATGTATTAAATGCCGACAGGGTTGTGTTTCCAGGTGTCGGCGCAATACGCGATTGTATGCAAGCGCTGAATCAATCAGGATTGTCTTCCGTTATTGCTGAAGTTGCTAAAACCAAGCCCTTTTTAGGGATTTGCTTAGGTATGCAAGCCTTGTTGACCGATAATGAAGAGAATGGCCACACCCAAACCTTGGATATTATCCCTGGGCGTGTTGTCCGCTTTCCTGAATCTTTGCAGGACAACGACGGCACTATCCTGAAAATACCGCACATGGGCTGGAATCAGGTGCGTCAAATGCAACACCCGTTATGGAAAAACATTCCGCAGGACAGCCGATTTTATTTTGTGCACAGTTACTATGCCAAACCGGATAATGCTTCCGTCATTGCCGGAACCGCTGATTATCCAAATGCTTTTGCCTGTGCGCTCGCACAAAATAATATTTTTGCCGTACAATTCCACCCCGAAAAAAGTCAGGCTGTTGGTTTACAACTACTGAAGAATTTTTTGCATTGGGATGGACAGCTTTGATTAACCTACTTTTTAGCCCCGCTATCTGCTGTTGAGGATTTACCTGTATGTTGCTAATACCCGCAATTGATCTAAAAGAAGGCAAGTGTGTCCGTTTGCGGCAAGGTCGTATGGATGACGATACTGTATTTTCAGAAGATCCAGTTGCTGTTGCTGGTCGGTGGGTGGCAGCAGGTGCAAAACGCATACATTTGGTGGACTTGGATGGCGCGTTTGCCGGAAAGCCGCGCAATGCCGATGTCATTCACGCCATCGTGGAAGCGTATCCCGACGTACCCGTGCAGATAGGTGGTGGTATCCGTGATGAAGAGACGATCCAAGGCTATCTCGATGCCGGGGTCGAATACGTCATTATCGGTACTAAAGCCGTCAACGCACCGCATTTTGTCAAAGACATGGCGATTGAATATCCCCGTCGCATTATAGTAGGCTTGGATGCCAAAGACGGTAAAGTTGCCATTGACGGTTGGTCTAAACTGTCCCGCCACGATGTAATCGACATGGCCCAACATTTTGAGGAAGACGGTGTTGAGGCGATTATCTATACCGACATAAGCAGGGATGGCATGATGCAAGGGGTCAACGTAGAAGCAACGGCAAAATTGGCCAGGGCCATCCGCATTCCTGTGATTGCATCCGGTGGAATCACTTCCCTCGTTGACATAAGGGCTCTGGGACTTGTTACGGGCGACGGCGTTATGGGCGCTATAACAGGCAGGGCTATTTATGAAGGCACATTAGATTTTGCCGAAGCCGCAAAATTGGCTGAGTCCTTTGTCTGATGAGCTTGGCAAAACGAATCATCCCATGCCTAGACGTTGATAATGGCCGTGTCGTCAAAGGCGTAAAGTTTGTTGACATACGTGATGCTGGCGATCCGGTAGAAATCGCACGGCGTTATGACAAGGAAGGTGCGGACGAAATCACCTTCCTCGACATTACCGCAACCCATGATAACCGCGACACCATAGTCCATGTGGTTGAACAGGTTGCCAGCGAAGTGTTTATTCCATTGACGGTAGGCGGCGGCATTCGCACATTGGACGACATTCGCCGTATGCTGAATGCAGGTGCCGACAAGGTTGGCATCAACAGCGCAGCCGTATTTAATCCTGATTTTGTCCGTGAAGCTGCGGAACGCTTCGGCTCACAGTGCATCGTCGTTGCCATAGATGCCAAAAAAGTCAGCCAGCCAGATGAAGTAAATCGGTGGGAAATTTTTACCCACGGAGGCCGTAAAGGTACGGGTATTGACGCAGTCGAATGGGCGCTTAAGATGGTTGTCTACGGCGCAGGTGAAATCTTGTTGACCAGTATGGATAGGGACGGTACACGCATCGGTTTCGACCTCCCCTTAACCCGCGCCATCAGCGAGGCCGTTTCAGTGCCTGTGATTGCATCAGGCGGTGTGGGTTGCCTGGATCATTTGGCTGATGGGATTATCGAAGGCAAGGCGGATGCCGTATTAGCTGCCAGCATTTTTCATTTTGCCGAATTTACGATCCAACAAGCTAAGGAAAGAATGGCAGAACGCGGGATTGAGGTACGGCTATGACAACAAAAACTTGGTTAGATGAAATTCGCTGGACTGATGAAGGCTTAGTCGCGGCAATTGCACAAGATGCTGAAACCGGCAATATCTTAATGTTCGCTTGGATGAATCGGGAATCTTTAGCTTTGACTGTAACCGAAGGCCATGCCGTGTATTGGTCCAGGTCGCGCAATAAACTTTGGCGTAAGGGCGAAGAATCAGGGCATCGTCAAAAAGTAGCCGCTATTTATCTCGATTGCGATGAAGACGTTATTCTGCTGATGGTCGAACAGATTGGCGGCATTGCTTGCCATACGGGACGGGAAAGTTGTTTTTACCGGCAATTATTGGACGGCAAATGGCTAACAATAGCACCCGTCTTAAAAGACCCTAAAAATATCTACAAAAATCATGAGTGATGTATTGCAACAACTGGCGCAAGTGCTGGAACAGCGTAAACTGGAGTCAGCAGAAAAATCTTATGTTGCCAGCCTTTACGCAAAAGGCCTGGATACCATCCTCAAAAAAATTGGTGAAGAAGCCGCCGAAACTATTATTGCCGGCAAAGGTGGCAATAAAGAGCAGATTATTTATGAAACCGCAGACCTTTGGTTTCATTGCATGGTGTTGCTTGCCAGCCAAGGATTAGGCCCAGAGGATGTATTAAGCGAGTTGCAGCGGCGTTTTGGCCTGTCTGGCATTGAAGAAAAATCGCAGCGCAAAGGCTAGGTAAATAGTATATTGTGTAATCTTGATTAAATATTGCGGGAGCTACAATGGGCATCAGTGTTACTAAATTGTTGATCGTATTAGCGATTATCATCGTTATTTTTGGTACCAAACGCCTTAAGAATGTAGGTGGTGATTTGGGCGGGGCAATCAAAAACTTCCGAAATGCCATGCGCGAAGAGGAAGAAAAAGATGCCGCCAAGAACAACGAAGACAAGCCCATAGATGGTGAAGTGTCTTCCAAAAAAGACGATAACGGCTGATATGTTTGAGGTAGGTTTTTCCGAAATTTGCATGGTCGCTTTGGTTGCCTTGCTCGTCATTGGGCCGGAAAAACTACCTAAAGTTGCCCGTATGGCTGGATTTTGGATTGCAAAATCGAAACGGATGCTGGCTTCCGTGAAACAAGAAATCAGCGAAGAATTTCAGGCCGAAGAACTACGCCAATCACTAAAAAATCAAACAGGGATCAATGAGTTTCAAAAAATTCTTGACGATACCTCCAACGACCTGCGCGGCATTAAAGATTCAATAAACCAAAAGCCGGAAGCCAGTAGCTTGACACAAAACATTGAACAGGATGAGCGAAGATAATTCCGAAGAAGGCGTAGAACAAACCTTTATCAGCCACCTGATTGAGCTACGTGACCGTTTACTACGCATTATTTTGTGCGTACTGTTAATATTTCTGGCACTAACCACTTACGCCAATCAGATTTATAGCTACGTCGCCGGGCCTTTACTAAAACACATGCCCGAAAATAGCACCATGATTGCTATTGACGTGGCCTCCCCTTTTTTGACCCCGTTCAAGCTGGCGTTAGTTGCCGCTGTTTTTATATCCATACCCGTCATCCTGTACCAATTTTGGGCATTTGTCGCCCCTGGTTTGTATAAACATGAGCGCCGTTTAGTCTTGCCACTCTTAATCGCCAGTACCTTGTTGTTCTACATGGGTGTGGCCTTTGCTTATTTTGTGGTTTTCCCTCTTGTATTCAGCTTTTTGACTGCCGCCGCTCCTGTTGGGGTTGCTGTCATGACCGACATCACCAAATACCTCGATTTTGCATTGACCATGTTTTTTGCATTCGGGATTTGTTTTGAGGTACCCATATTCACTATTGTCATGGTTTGGACAGGATTGGTCACACCTGCCCAACTGGCAGAGCAACGCCCCTATGTCATCGTTGGGGCGTTTATCATCGGTATGTTCCTAACCCCGCCCGACGCAGTTTCCCAAACTATGCTGGCTATCCCGATGTGGCTGTTATTTGAAATTGGCCTATTATTTTCTAGGATATTTGCACGAAAGACAGTTGATGAAACCAAAAATAGCCAACAAGCTATTGAAAAAAAAGAAGATTAAAAAAATTCTTCAATCCTGTACCCGTAAGAAGGGCTGCATTGGCCTGACAAGACATAAGATCCCTACCTGATGTAAATCCAGCAAGGTAATATTCACACAAAATTTGTGACAAAGTTAACAAAAAACTTGACTTTAAATATTGTTTTAAAAAAAGAAACAATCAGTTTAGTATTTAACATATTGTCTCAAAAATTTATCTCTGTATAGTGACCATCGTGCTGTCAGCAAAAGCCGTATTAATAGGTTAAGGCTGACTGACCTGTTTTTTAACATTATTGGGATTTAACTATGAGTACTCTAAACAAAGACATTTTGATTGGGTTGATGTTCATCGCTGGAACCTGGAGCTTTATTTCAGGTCAATTCATTTTCTCAACTATGCTGTTCGCAGGTGCTGCCATTTACAGCAATATGGTTATGCGGACTAGCGAAACCCGTTAATTTGATGTTGTGTGTCGACAAGCAGAACCCCCCTCATAGCTCTGCTTGGTTTTTCGCCTCCTTAAGCGCTTGCGCGTAGGGAGGTTTTTTTTTGCCTTGATTTTCTACAGGCGAAGCACATGTGACCAGCGCGTGTTTCCATAACAAATCTTCAACTTCACATTGCGGGACAAAACCTGTGACCGCGTATTTTAATACCGCCCTTACACACTCAAAATCTTCGTTCTGGGTTGCTTTTGCCAGTGTATCAAGCAAGGCTTCTAACTCCTCCCAAGCAATGACCTGTTCTTCTGCACGCATGATGCGCTTATGCGTGGTATCGGAAACATTGTCGCCTATCAAAAGCTCTTCATAAAGCTTCTCCCCTGGACGTAGGCCAATAAAATTAATTTCGACCTCACCGTCAGGATGATTTTCATCTTTCACTTCCAGGCCACTTAGATGGATCATCCGCTTTGCCAAGTCAACAATGCGTATAGGCTCACCCATGTCCAAAACAAAAACATCGCCACCTAAGCCCATTGCTCCTGCCTGGATAACCAGCTGTGCGGCTTCGGGTATGGTCATAAAGTAACGGATAACCCTGGAGTCAGTGACAGTGACCGGCCCACCTTGGGCTATCTGTTCCCTAAACAAAGGCACGACAGACCCGGAAGAATCAAGCACATTACCAAATCTCACCATAGTGAAACGCGTCTTATGTTTGTCGGCATCCTGGCTGAGGGCTTGAAGGATCAATTCGGCAAAACGCTTCGTTGCTCCCATGGTATTAGTGGGTCTTACCGCCTTATCGGTTGAAATCAACACAAATGTTTCAACATTTGCACTAATAGCGGCTTTTGCAGCATTTAGCGTGCCGAATATATTATTCCAGACGGCTTCCCCTGGATTTTTTTCAACCATCGGAACATGCTTATAGGCTGCGGCATGGTAGATAGTTTGTGGCTCGAATGCCTTACAAACCCTTTCGATTCGCCCTTCATCTCTAACCGAACCGAGCACTGAAATAATTTCTGTCTCTCTTTCGGAGCTTGCCTTGGCGCTTAAATGGCGCAATTCCCTTTCAATCGCATATAACGCGTATTCACATAATTCAAAAAGAACCAACGATTTAGGCTCTAGTTGAATAATTTGACGACACAACTCAGACCCTATCGACCCGCCCGCACCAGTCACCATCACCACTTTTCCAGCAATGTTGGCAGATAACAACGACGTATCAGGGGGCACCGAATCCCTACCCAAAAGATCCGCTATTTCAATCTCTTGAAGCGCATCAACTTTAACTTTCCCCTGTGCAATATCGGATAATCCCGGCATGGACATGACATGGACTGCATAGGGTTCCAGTAAACGGATAATCTCACTTTTT
>JABFSV010000334.1 GCA_013140405.1 Methyloglobulus sp.
TTCGAACCCTGGGAGGGGATAAACCCTCAACGGTTTTCAAGACCGCCGCATTCGACCGCTCTGCCACCTCTCCGAAGCCGCATAGTTTAACCTAACGGCTCTAAAAATCAATTGAATATTAGCTTTTATGCCAATCTATTTCATTAGATGAATGCTTCAAACAGCATATCAATGGCAAGGTAATGTCAGATCGAATCTACTGCGCCAACACTTCCAAGCCTTCAGTGATTGAAACCACTTGCTCTATGGCTTGCAATTCACGGGTTAGGGCCAACCCCGAAAAATCAAACAACTGCGTGTCTGCTAATTGTGAGGGTGCGACGTTTTGGAGGCTGGTGAATATGGTTTCCAAGCGACCAGGAAACTGCCTATCCCAGGCTTTTAACATGACCTTCATAGCTTTTCTCTGGAGGTTTTCCTGCGAGCCACAGAGATTACAAGGAATGATGGGATAATTCCTGAATGCGGAAAAACGCTCGATGTCTTTTTCCCTGCAATACGCCAGAGGCCGGATGACGATATTTCTCTTGTCATCACTAAGCAACTTGGGCGGCATGGCTTTAAGTTTGCCGCCATAGAATATATTCAGGAAGAAGGTTTCCAGAATATCGTCGCGGTGATGACCTAAGGCAATCTTGGTAATTCCATTAGCTTCTGCGTAACCATACAACGTGCCACGTCGCAATCTTGAACACAGCCCACAAGTGGTCGCACCTTCCGGTATTACGCGCTTGACGACACTGTACGTGTCTTTCTCGATGATGTGATAAGGCACCCCGATGGATCCGAGGTAATCAGGCAATACATGCTCAGGAAACCCAGGCTGCTTTTGATCGAGGTTGACGGCGATCAATTCAAAATTGACTGGCGCAGTTTTTTGTAAATTCAACAAGATGTCAAGCAAAGTGTAAGAATCCTTGCCGCCCGACAAACACACCATAACCTTATCGCCCTCTTCGATCATGTTGTAGTCGGCAATTGCATCACCAACGTAATGGCGCAAGCGTTTTTGCAGCTTATTGAATTGGGTGCGGGATTTTTGGGTTTGGTCAGTCATGATTGGTTGTAGGTTGGGGTGAACTTGTGAACCCCAACAAATATTTGAAATTTGAAGCGTTGGGGTTCTTTCCTCACCCCAACCTAACTTTGCTGTCGTATTTATACAGTAGGCCAGATTAGTGATGCGACTAGTACTGCGGTTCCTATGCAATAAAGAGTACGGTAAAGCCATTGGTTTACCCTCTCAATTAGAGTGTGGCCTACATAAGTTTCAATTTCCCAGCCGCGAACAAAGAGCGTACCCCACAGAAGAATGCATGCTCCTATGACCTGTAGCGTCCTAATGAGATGTGGGGATGCAATGCCAAAAACCTGACCAGCCACAAATCCTCCAAACCCTCCAATAGCACCAGACAGAATAACCAAAACCAAAGATAGCCAAAATGCTCGACGGATAACGAAGACAGAAGCGTTATCAGAGGCAGCAGGAACACCACGCACTTTGAGTTGGCCTTCTTGAAATAATAGAAAGTGCTTAGGTGAAAAAATTGCCAATAAGCACGCCCATATTGCTATATGAGGAGACACTTCAGGTTTCATATACAGTTACTTATTGCCTCCAGGACAATTATAGTAATCTGCCACAGTGGTTTGATACTCGCCGCCCATAAACCCACCATTTGCCCCACCATACATTTGTACATTAGAGCCTGTATCTGTCACCACTACCGTATTGGCTTCATAGATTGTGGCTCTTTTTTTGTGCCAATTTAAACAGCTAGTAGGAAACAACTTTGGGTCACAAACTTCTTGCGCTTTATATGTACAAGCACCGGATGGTTTAGCGCGTTCAATTCTCACCATTTCCCAGTTAGGATATTTAACACTGGCACATGCAGCCATTTGCAAGTAGAAAATTGAGAATATTAATTTTTTATTCATAATACAGCCCTCTTGTAAAGCAAATTCAAATCGCTGGCTAAGGTGACTTTGTGAGTCCCAATAATATAGCAGCTAGAAATATTGGAGTCGTTCTTCACTCCAATCTGCCGCGCCATCTAATCTATTGATTATGCTGTTTCATGTATTCCACTAACGCCTTGTTAATCATGCGTTGGTAATCACGGCTGCTTTTAGCTTTGAACCAGGATAAGATTTCGTTATCAATTTCTACGCTGGTTTTGGTTTTTTTGGTATAAAACCGCCCGACGACCGCATTTTCCCAGTTAGTTTGTTCCGGGATGTCACTGGTGTCTATGGCTTCATCCGGTAAAAGCACCAGATGATTGAGTTCTTCAACTTGTTGTTTAGTGGGCTTTTTCATAACAGGCTACCTCATGCTTAGTCGCCTTTCGAGCAGAAATGATCCTGACTATTTCGGCATTATTCTCTTCAACAGTGGTATGGGCGACCAAAATAACCACCACACCATTCAAGATACCCAATGTCTGCCAGCGTTCTTCTCCATTTACGTGCCGATCTTGAACGCTGATATGTAAAGGGTCATCAAACACTAATTTGGCAGTTTCAAAACTAATGCCATGCTTCGACTTGTTAACTTGATTTTTGTTTTCATCCCAAGAAAAATTCATTTCATTTTAATTGGGATTTCTAAAATTCTTAGCCGTTAAACCGCTGAAATATCAACGTCGCATTCGTGCCACCAAAGCCGAAGCTGTTGGACATGATGGTATTCAAGGTGACGTTATCCTGCCGCTCGCGCACAATCGGAATGCCTGCCGCACCAGGATCAAGGTCGGTGATGTTGGCGGAGACGCTGAGGAAATTATTTTCCATCATCAACAAGGAATAAATCGCTTCGTTAACCCCCGCAGCACCTAAGGCGTGTCCGGTTAACGATTTGGTGGAACTGACCCAAGGTACGTTCTCTGCACCAAAAATCCCACGTAAGGCTTCCAATTCTTTGGTGTCGCCCACTGGCGTACTGGTGCCGTGAGCGTTGATGTAATCTATCTTGTCATGCACGGTCGCCATCGCTTGCTGCATACAACGCACCGCGCCTTCACCCGATGGCTGCACCATGTCATAACCGTCGGAAGTCGCACCATAGCCTGTCAATTCGGCATAGATTTTCGCGCCACGGGCTTTAGCGTGTTCCAGTTCTTCCATGACCAACACGCCGCCGCCGCCGGAAATAACAAAACCATCGCGGTTAACATCGTAAGGCCGTGAGGCAGTATCCGGTGCATCGTTATATTTGGATGTCAACGCGCCCATCGCATCGAACAATAACGATAACGTCCAGTGCAATTCTTCGCCGCCGCCAGCAAACACGATATCTTGCTTGCCTAATTGGATTAATTCCGAGGCGTGGCCTATGCAGTGTGCGCTGGTGGAACAAGCAGAGGTAATCGAATAATTGACACCCTTGATTTTAAATGGTGTCGCTAAACACGCGGTATTGGTGCTGGACATGCTGCGGGTGACCATATATGGCCCCACTTTCTTGATGCCCTTCTCACGCAAAATATCCGCAGCTTCCACCTGATTCGAGGTAGATGGCCCACCTGAACCCATTACCAAGCCAGTGCGGACATTGCTTACGTCATTATCTGTCAAACCTGCATCAGCAATCGCCTGTTGCATGGCGATATAGTTGAACGCCGCGCCATCGCCCATAAAGCGTTTCACTTTGCGGTCGATGAATTCGTCCTGGTCGATGTTGATCGCGCCGTGGACATGGCTACGGAAGCCCATTTCCTGATACACATCCGCAAACACAATACCTGAGCGCCCTTGCTTTAGGGAATCGAGGACTTCGGCCTTGTTGTTGCCAATGCTGGAGACGATGCCTAAGCCAGTTACCACAACCCGTTTCATAACTACCCCTAAAAATCTGACAAGGATGTAAATAAACCAACACGTAAATCAGTGGCTTCGTAGATGACCTTACCATCGACTTCCATCGTGGCATCGGCAATGCCCATATAGAGTTTACGCATGATCAAGCGCTTCATATCTAAGCGATAAGTCACTTTTTTGGCAGTCGGTAAAACTTGACCTGTAAATTTGACTTCACCCACACCTAACGCACGGCCTTTACCTGGCCCGCCCATCCAGCACAGAAAGAATCCGACTAATTGCCACATGGCATCTAGCCCCAAACAACCGGGCATGACAGGATCGCCTTGAAAATGGCAGGCAAAGAACCACAAATCGGGATGTATATCCAACTCAGCAACCATCTGGCCTTTACCGTACTTACCGCCTTCATCGGTGATTAGGGTAATCCTGTCCATCATAAGCATGGGCGGCAAAGGCAATTGCGCGTTAGCAGGCCCGTATAGCTCTCCCCTGCCCGATTTTAGCAACTCTTCATAGGTTAAACTATGCTGTTTCGACATAACGATATTCCGCACCTTGTTGGCTATAATTTTTATAAAAGCACCCTATTATCGTACAGACACCGGAAAAAATCAGCTCAAATTTTAGCCAGCTGCGTCATGGCGTGACATCCCGCAACAAGTTCTTCAACTTGAGACTGCCTTTTTTAAGTCGATGCTGATAAATAATCGCGTACGACAACACAGTAGACACGTACTTTCGGGTTTCCTTGAAGGGGATGGTTTCTATCCAGATGTCAGCAGGAACGGCAGTCGTGATAGGTAACCATTTTTTTGCACGATTAGGCCCGGCATTATAAGCCGCGCTCGCTAAGGCAACATGACCACCGAAACGGTTTAGCAAATCCCTAAAGTAATAACCGCCGTAATTTATATTCAACTCAGGCTTAAATAAATCGTTATCCGATTGCCACGGTTCATGCAGTGATTGGGCAATCGTCATAGCTGTTTTGGGCATCAGCTGCATCAGGCCTTTTGCACCCACAGACGATACCGCATTTTTATCCATCATACTTTCCTGCCGCATCAAACCGAATAGCAAGGCGGTATCAAGGTTATGCTTTTCGGCGCTATTCTGCACCTCGTTAAGATACAAAACCGGAAACCGCAACGCCATATCATCCCAATAATCGGCTTTTACCAAGGTCGTAATGGCGATTTGATCCCACTGCCATTGCTGTGCCAATTTCGCTGCGATTTGGAGCTTTTCTTTAGGTAGATTTTTTATCGCAAATTGCCATTGCCGACGCGCTTCCAAATCCTTACTTAGCCATTTAAATTCCCAACAGGCTTTGAAATCAGGCTGTTCCGAGAGCTGTTCAAGCTCATCTTTTCCTAATTTTACGGGCAGATCAATGATTTGATAAGGTACGTTGGCCGTATCCGCTGCCAGAAAACCATAATAGCTTCTGTCTTTGGCTAATGCAGCATACGCAGCGTTCGCCTCTTGCTTCTTGCCGATTTCCCGCAATGCGCGTGCTTGCCAATATTGCCACTTAGGTTCTTGGCGTTCGGCAAAGGTTAATCCCGACAACGCGCTATTAACATGCGACCAATTTTGCTCAAGCAACGCCGCGCGTACTTTGGCTGCCCTGTCTTCTTCATCGGGGAGCAATACTTTATCTAAGTGGCTGTATGAGCGCTTGTCCTTTTTAGCAAGTAACGCCAAGCCTAGCTTGCGCTCTACACGCTGGACACTTTCAGCAGCAATAGCAAAATTTGGTCTTTTTGCATCCCAGACCATAATCGCCCTATCCAGGTCAGAATTTGCCAGCCTAGCGACAGCATGGGCAAACAGTCGGCCTGTTTGGGCAGTTTTCTCTAGCCAAAATCGGCTTTCATCAATCAACTCAGGCTTTTGATGAAGTTGTAACCACAACTCAGCACTTTTTCGATCCGTTTTCTTTAATAAAAACGCTGTTGATTGTGCTACGGCGGGATTATTGTCCCGTAACGCCGACTCAAACCGCTGCCAAATCAGATCAGACGTTAACAGGGCTGAGTTTGCTAATGCGGAAAAAAGTGGTTGGCATTTTTTTTCTATAGAATGCCCTAAAATCCAAAGCCGTTTTGCCTCCCCCAAAGCCTGTTGCTGTTTACCTGTTTGGTATTGCGCCCAAAGAAACTGGCAATCATCAGCGCTATCCTCGGTTACTTCATAATGCTTAACAAAATCATTCCAATGTTCGTTTTCTGCCAGATAATCTAGCCATTTGGAACGCAATGATGGCGCGTAACGGGTATCTTTATAAGCCGATAAAAAAGCCAGCACCTGATCGGTTTGTTCCGTGTGATTTTTCAGCCATTGATATTTTAAGTAAGGAAACAACGGATAATCTGCCAAACTTTCGCCAAGCGCCAGAAAGCCGGCTTCGTTCTTTTCAGACAGGTATTTCTCGGCTTGCAAGAAAGCCTGACGCTGGTCATTGAGCTTATCGCTTAAGGCAACAGACGGCAGCAACAATAAGCCGCACAGCCAGACAACAATTTTTAAGGTGTTTAGGTTCATAAAGAAATATTTTAAAATCCCCTGCCCTTGCCTTCGTCACAGGTTTCTAAAAACTCGTCACTCCGGCAGAAGTTGCCGAAATGACGGTGGCAATATTCGCTTAGATCAATATACCTTGAAGAAAAAGACGTAAACTCAACAACGTAGCCGTTCGTCCCGACTGCATGGGGCAAATATTTGTTCCTGCAATATCTGCATTCAGTACGTCCTGTACTTCAGCAGTTGCCGAGAGCTTGCCGAAGGATTGCACCAAGGATTCGTAAATTGAATTCAACTACGATTTACAACAATTTCATCCCAAAAACGCCCGTATCCCAGCAATCCCCTGCGCTCCAGCCCGCTGCGCCAGAAGTAAATCAGATCCAGTCAATCCACCCAAAGCATAAACGGGTAGATTACTATTAGCAACCAACTCAGCAAATTGATCCCAACCCAAAACCTCAGCATCGGGATGTGTTGGAGTCGGCAACACCGGAGCTAATACCACAAAATCGACCCCTATTTTTTGGGCATGGTATAGCTCGTCACCATTATGGCAGGATGCAGCCACCCAGCGTTTATTTACAGGCCGTTGCTCACAAGCCAGCAAATCCGCACTGGTTAAATGAAGCCCATCAACTTCAAAATCTTCGGCATTTTTAACCGAAGAATTCAACAACAACCAAGCATTATGGGCTTTACACAAAGGAAAGGCTTGCTCAAGAAACGCTTTTACCTCTGCAATGGACAAGGTTTTTAACCGTGCCTGGATCAACTTAATGCCTTTATCAAGCACTTTCATTAAGTTAACTAGCAAAAGCGCGGGATCGGCATCATCCAGAATCGCGTAATAGTGTGGTAATCGAACAGCAGCAATAATCGGACGGTTGGCGGCTGGAAAATCGTATTTGGTCAAATCATCAGGATTCACCCACAAAAATGGTTGTCCTTCGCAGCTTTTTACCTCACCGTCAAAACGCTCAACTGACAATACGTGGAGTTGCACGGCTAAATCAGGGTATTGATGGTTGATGGTGATTAGCGGCGTTGTCGCTTGGACGGTTATATCCAGTTCTTCCTTGAGTTCCCGCGCCAAGGCTTGTTCAACGGTTTCTGTCGCTTCAATTTTGCCACCAGGGAATTCCCATAAGCCGCCTTGGTGTAGCTTATTGTTCCTTAAGGAGATTAAGATTTGTCCTGATGGATTTTTGACAACGCCGACGGCGACTTGCAGAAGGTTCATGCTATTTGATTTTGTCGCGCTAAAGGTCACGGGAAGGTTATTACACCGCATGGACGCAGGTCAACATATCGGGTGGTTGCCGAAATGAGCTAGGCATACGACATCTCTGTCCTTATTAGTTCGTCGTAATCCACCCTGCTATATTGGGTAAGGATCTGAAAACCATCAATCTAGCCGCAGTGTTCTTCTAATTAAGATTTGGCAATAATCATTTACCTACTGAGAGCTTTAACTTTTCTTGCAACTCTGTCACTTTGTCTTCCAATTTGTTACAACGAGCCAT
>JABFSV010000315.1 GCA_013140405.1 Methyloglobulus sp.
CTACGGTATCGGATCATAAGTGCACAGGTTTTGAGGGTCATGACTCATTTTTCGTGCACTATTATACCTTGGATAGGGTGTATATTAATACAATATCAATGGGTTACATTTACTAAGCAGACTCTATTTAGGGCAATAAAAAAAGGGCCGTAAGGCCCTTTAATCATGATTTATCCAGTGAAAAAACTTAGTCTTTATCGACTTCTTTCATGCTCAATCTGACTCGGCCTTGACGGTCGATTTCTAACACTTTAACCCTGACAACATCGCCTTCGGTCAGTTTGTCGCTGACTTTGTCAACATGGTCATCGGAAATTTGCGAGATATGAACGAGACCGTCTTTGCCTGGAAGGATGGTGACAAACGCGCCAAAATCCATCAGCCTTGCAACCTTGCCTTCGTAAATTTTGCCGACCTCGACTTCTTCGGTGATTTCTTCGATCAAGCGACGTGCTTCTTCTCCGGCAGCCTTATCGACAGAAGCGATTTTGACTACGCCATCGTCGGTGAGGTCGATACTGGCACCGGTTTGTTCAGTAATGCCACGGATCGTCGCACCACCTTTACCGATGACTTCGCGGATTTTGGCTGGGTCGATCTTGAAGCTGATAATGCGCGGCGCGAAGTCTGACATTTGCTCACGGGTAGCAGCCAAGGCTTTATTCATTTCGCCAAGAATATGCAACCGGCCTGTTTTAGCTTGAGCCAACGCCGTTTTCATGATTTCAGCAGTAATGCCGTCGATTTTGATGTCCATTTGCAGGGCGGTGATACCGTCTACAGAACCCGCAACCTTGAAATCCATATCGCCCAGGTGATCTTCATCACCCATGATGTCAGATAACACGGCAAAATTGTCGCCTTCTTTAATCAAACCCATCGCAATACCTGCGACTGGCGTTTTGATAGGCACACCCGCATCCATTAAGGCAAGGCTGGTTCCGCAAACAGAAGCCATGGAGCTAGAGCCGTTGGATTCGGTGACTTCTGATACGACTCGAAGTACATAAGGGAATTCTTCCATATTTGGCAGCACGGCTAACACACCGCGTTTGGCTAAACGGCCATGACCAATTTCGCGGCGTTTTGGCGAACCGACCATGCCGGTTTCGCCTACGCTATAAGGAGGGAAGTTGTAATGCAACATGAAC
Organism: Methyloglobulus sp.; assembly: GCA_013140405.1. GTDB lineage: Bacteria > Pseudomonadota > Gammaproteobacteria > Methylococcales > Methylomonadaceae > Methyloglobulus. Next base: position 1,152 of record JABFSV010000315.1, read on the forward strand.
GGGTCTTTAAATTCACCTGCCAGGGCATCAATGATTTGTGCGTCACGTTGCGTCCCTAAAGTTGCCACCACTAATGCTTGCGTTTCACCGCGAGTGAACAGGGCAGAACCGTGGGTTCTAGGCAGGACTCCAGTACGGATGGAAATTGGTCTTACGGTATCCAGTGCGCGACCATCAATACGTTTGCTGTCATTAAGAATAGCGTTGCGGACGATTTTATATTCGAGATTTTCGAGGAGGGTGCGAATATTTTTTTCGGTATATTCACCCGTAGCAGTTAGTTTTTCAACGACCGCAGTCCTGATGTCTTTCAGTTTATCTTGTCTAATGAGTTTTTCAGCAATTTGGTAGGCTGCTTTGATGTCGGATTCTGTGTTGTCCGCAACCAGTTTTTCAAGCTCGGCATTCGTGTCCGCAGCAGACCATTCAACTTTGCCCATGCCAGCATCTTTAGCAAACTCGTTAATCGCGTTGATAGCGATCTGCATTTGCTCATGACCGAAGAGCACTGAACCTAGCATGACCTCTTCAGACAGCCCAGCAGCTTCGGATTCAACCATCAGCACGGCTTGGGCGGTACCTGCAACAACCAGATTTAATTGGGATTCCTTGAGTGCGGCAGGGGGGGGATTAAGCAGGTATTCGCCATCTTTATAGCCGACACAAGCGGCACCTACGGGACCATTAAAAGGCAGTCCAGAAACCGCTAATGCAGCAGAAGCGCCTAATAAGGCTGCAACTTCCGTATTAACCTCGGGATTCAGGGACATTACCGTTGCGACGATTTGTATTTCGTTGGTATAGCCTTCAGGAAAAAGCGGACGGATTGGCCTGTCAATCAAACGTGAAATGAGGGTTTCTTGTTCGCTGGGACGACCCTCGCGCTTGAAAAAGCCGCCGGGAATTTTACCCGCCGCATAGGCTTTTTCCATATAGTTAACGGTGAGCGGGAAAAAATCGCCGCCGCTAGGTTCTTTTTTGCCAACGACTGTCACCAAAAGCGTCGTGCCTTCGATGTCAATCATGACAGCGCCGTGGGCTTGGCGAGCTATCTCTCCCGTTTCTATGGTGACGGTGCGGTCGCCGTACTGAAATTGTTTCCTGATTGGATTCACTATAAGGTTCCTTATGTGTTAAAGAATGAATTAAGGGCGTTCACTACAAAAAGTGAATCGGAAGCGGCCTGATTGCTTATTAAACAATCAGGCCGTTCCAGGCTTGGATTATTTACGTAAGCCGAGGCGTTCAATCAAGGAGCGGTAACGGGTAATATCTTTATTTTTAAGGTAATCCAACAGTTTGCGGCGTTGATTAACCATACGCAACAATCCCCGACGGGAATGGTTGTCTTTTTTATGTTCGGCAAAATGCGGTGTTAGCTGTAAGATGTGCGCCGTCAGTAGAGCGACTTGCACTTCAGGTGAGCCGGTATCCGTTTCTGATAAACGGTAGGCTTCGACAACGGCTTTCTTTTGTTCTGCGTTAAATGACATCGAGTAATCCCTATAAGATTAATAAAAAATAAAGCCCTTGCCCCTGCAAATAACAGTACGGAAAGAACCAGTGACAAACCATCTCCACGATAGGGTGTAGAAATAGCCTGGATTTAGTTAGGTTCAGTTTTTTGAACCTAATCGTTCAGGTTGAACAGTTTTTTCGGCGCTAGTTTACCATCCAAACGCATTTCCCCCAACCCTAAAAACTCAGCCTCATGGTACATTCGCACATGGCCAAGCACGTTTTCCGCAAGGGCTAAACATTGCCCTTGTCTGGTGCTAGCAGCCTGTTGCTCATTAAGGTATACGGCGGGCATTGTTTGTAGCGGAAAATCAACGGCAATAAGGGTAGCCAACAATTGTGGATCGTCCAATTCTTGTAGCTGTTCTAGCGACTTGGCCTGTTCAATGCGGAATTGACCCGCTTGGATCCTACGCAATTCCTTTACAGTTGCGCCACAACCCAACTCCTGACCTATATCTTCGGCAAGTGAACGTATATACGTTCCTTTCGAGCAATGCACTTCAAGCTCTAAGGTATCTTTTGAGGCCGCCAATAACTTCAATTCAAATATCGTAATTCTTCTGGCTTTCCGTTCGACAGTAATCCCGTCCCTCGCCAATTCGTACAGCTTTTTACCATTCTGTTTCAATGCGGAATACATAGGCGGAATCTGGTCGATTGCACCAGTGAACTTTTCCAGGATGCCGTGAATGCCTTCAACCGTAAATTCAGGGACAATCCGTGTCTCAACAATACTGCCTTCCAAATCGCCGGTATCTGTTCGGATGCCAAGTTGGACAATGACTTTATAACGCTTATCATCATCAAGCATCATCCCAGACACCTTAGTGGCCTCACCAAAACATAGTGGCAATAAACCCGTAGCCAATGGATCAAGGCTTCCGGTATGCCCCGCCTTGTTGGCATTGAATAATCGCTTCACTTCTTGTAACGCCCTGTTTGAAGATATTCCCAAGCGTTTATCCAACAGCAATATTCCATGAATATTACGCCTGGGATGGCGTTCATTCATGAAGTTTCGTCCCCATCCTGGTCGGACGGCGGCATTTTCAAATCACTTAGCAGTTCGGCAACCCGCATACCGGTATCGAATGAATCATCATAAAAAAACTTCAATTCGGAGATATGCCGTAATTGCATTTTTTTTGCCAACAGATGCCGGATCATGGGAGCTAGTTCATTTAGCCATTTAAGGTGGTCTTTTTTGCCCTGCACGTCCGTGTTCAGCACGGTAAAATAAATCTTGGCAGATGCCAGATCCTTACTCAGCACAACCTCGTTGATGGTGACAAACCCTAGCCTGGAGTCATCAATATCCCTTTGCAGAATTAATGCCAGCTCTTTCTGCATTTGCGAAGATACACGGGCGCTACGGCCATATGCTTTAGGCATACTTTATAAAACCCGCTTGACTTCGGTGCGTTCAAATACTTCGATTTGATCGCCGGGCCTTACGTCATTGTAATTTTTTACGCCGATGCCGCATTCCATACCCATCTTGACTTCAGCCGCATCGTCCTTAAAGCGGCGTAATGACTCCAACTGGCCTTCATAAATGACCACATTTTCGCGCAATACGCGAATCGGCAAGTTTCGTTTAACAAAACCGTCAACAACCATACAACCGGCAATTGCACCAAACTTCGGTGACTTAAAAACATCCCGCACTTCAGCAAGGCCGACGATATGTTCCCTGATTTCAGGCGCCAACATGCCGCTTATGGATTTTTTGACCTCATCAATGGCTTCATAAATGATGCTGTAATAATGAAGGTCTACGCCTTTTTCTTCGATTATCCTTCGTGATGTTGCGTCTGCCCTGACATTGAAGCCCATCAAGATAGCACCAGAAGCCAGTGCCAAGTTGACATCGCCTTCATTGATACCGCCCACGCCGCCATAGACGACCTTGACTTCCACTTCTTCGTTAGACAACTCAACCAGCGAACCGCGCAAGGCTTCAAGACTGCCTTGGACATCGGTTTTGAGCACCAGATTAACACTGGCAATCTCACCCGCAGTCATCCGTGAGAATACTTCATCCAGTTTTGATGCGCTTTGGGCGGCATGTTTAGTATGGCGTTTGCGGTCTTCACGGTGTTTAGCCAAATCTTTGGCAACACGTTCATTTTGCACGACCAGGAATTCATCACCCGCATTGGGTGTTCCTGATAAGCCGAGAATTTCAACAGGTACGCAAGGCCCCGCTTCTTTAATTGCTTTGCCATTCTCATTAAACATGGCGCGGACCCGTCCGAATTCGTGGCCACATAAGACCATCTGGCCGTTCTCCAACGTCCCTTTTTGGATCAACACCGTAGCCACCGCACCACGACCTTTGTCCAACCTGGATTCAATGACGATACCGGAAGCCGCGCCTTCAACTGGCGCTTTAAGTTCCAGGATTTCGGTTTGGACAATCAGGGCTTCGATCAAGTCGTCAATACCTTCCCCAGTTTTGGCGGAAATCTTGAGAAACTGGACATCGCCACCCCATTCTTCGGGCATAACGTTGATATTTGCCAATTCCTGCATGACTTTTTCAGGGTTAGCGTCCGCTTTGTCGATTTTATTCATGGCGACGATAATCGGCACATTTGCCGCCCTGGCATGTTCAACAGCCTCTTTGGTCTGGGGCATTACGCCATCATCAGCCGCAACAACCACGATGACTACGTCGGTGACATCGGCACCACGGGCACGCATAGCCGTAAATGCAGCATGGCCTGGTGTATCAAGAAAAGTCACTGAACCATGGTCAGTTTTGACCTGATAAGCGCCGATATGTTGGGTAATACCACCCGCTTCACCTGCGGCAACACGGGTTTTACGAATGTAGTCCAGCAACGAAGTCTTGCCGTGATCGACATGGCCCATAATGGTCACGATAGGCGCTCTCGGCACAGCGATGCGATTGTCTTCCTGTTGTGCTTCGGCGAGCAATTCTTGCTCAAAATCGTCTTCGTTCTGCATCACTGGTGTGTGACCCATTTCTTCTACCAAGATAGCGGCTGTTTCCTGGTCGATGCTTTGGTTGATGGTCGCCATAATACCCAGCTTCATCAGTTGCTTAATGACCAATGCCGCTTTAACGCTCATTTTCTGGGCGAGATCGGTGACGATAATCACTTCAGGTATCGTTACTTCCTTTATCACTGGGGCAACTGGCATTTCGAATTGATGCTTGCCGTCCGATTGGATGGAATTGCGCGATGACGGCTTGTGTTTCTTTTTCTTTCTGGAATCCCAGTTGACAGTGCGCCCGTCTTCATCAATCTTACTTCTGTGCAACGTTTCTTTTTTGACTTCGGCTTGCTTTTTGCCCTCTGCTTGCTGCCTAACCCGCTCTGAATTTCGTTTAATGGACTCTTCCAGCCGCCGTTCCTTTTCGTCCAGCTTCTTTTTGGGTTCTTCCGCTTCTTTCGCTTTTACGGGTTTTTCCTGCTTATCTTTTTTCTCTGTTTTTATTTCTACACTAGCAGGTGCATTGACCACGTTTGCTTCAACTACTGGAACGGATTCCACTTGCGGTTCAACTTCAACTGCCGAAACTTCAACTGGGGATATTATTTCCTGCGCTTCTGGCTCGATTGTCACCTGGGTTTCTTTGTCAACCTGATGCGTCTGCGGAGGCACTGAAAGCTCAATAGCAGCATCTTGACCCACCACTTCTGGCAATTCAGGCTCGGCTGCTTTCAATTCTTTGGGGTTGATGTAGGTTCTGGTTTTGCGAACTTCTACACTAATAGTCTTTTGAGCGTTGCCAGGCAAATTGGGCTGCTTTATTTCAATGATTTTCCGTCGTTCCAGCGTTACGCGCCTGGGTGAACTTTCAACCTCTGCGGTTGGTTTTCCATGCCGATTCCGCAAATGCGCCAGCAATTTCATCTGGTCTTCATCGCTAACCATATCATCAGGCTGACTGATAGAAAGCCCCGCCTCCTTTAGCTGCACCAATAACCGTTCCAGAGGGATTTTTACCACCCCAGCCAATTCACGCACTGTTTTATCGCTCATATTCTGCTCCTTTTACTCGCCTGAGGTTTCAGCAAACCACGGTTCGCGGGCTTTCATAATCAATTGGGCCGCTCGTTCTTCAGTCATGCCCTTTAAATCCAGTAAATCGTCAACCGACTGTTCTGCCAAGTCTTCCATGGTGATAATGCCTAATCTTGCCATTTCATAGGCCAAATCTTTATCCATGCCAGCCATTTCAAGCAAGTCATCTGCGGGTTCTGCCGATTCAATATTTTCTTCAGCGGCAATGGCCTTGATAAGAAGTGCATCTTTGGCACGACTTCTCAATTCATTGACCAGATTTTCATCAAACCCTTCAATTGCAAGCATTTCACTGAACGGCACATAAGCTATTTCTTCGACGGTGTTGAACCCTTCGTCCACTAAAATCATGGCAATATCGTCATCGACATCCAACTGTTCGACAAATAGTTGCTTGATTTTGGCCGCTTCAGCTTCGCTTTTTTCTTCCGCTTTGGTGGCATCAAGAACATTTAATTCCCAGCCCGTCAATTGGGTTGCCAGCCGCACATTTTGACCGCCCCGGCCTATCGCTTGGGACAAATTTTCTGAGCTGACCGCCAAATCCATGCTGTGCTTGTCTTCGTCTACGACGATGGACTGAATTTCAGCAGGTGCCATCGCGTTGATAACAAACTGCGCTTCACTGGGATTCCAGAGAATAATATCGACGCGTTCACCCGCCAATTCATTAGTGACTGACTGGACTCTTGAGCCGCGCATTCCCACGCAAGCACCGACGGGGTCGAGCCTGGGGTCATTGCCTTTGACGGCTATTTTGGCGCGGGAACCCGGATCGCGGGCTGCACCCATAATCGAGATCATGCCTTCATTGACTTCTGGCACCTCCAAGCGAAACAAGGCAATCAGCAATTCAGGTGCTGTACGGCTGATAAACAATTGTGGCCCACGGGCTTCAGAGCGGACATCTTTCAGATAGCCGCGAATCCTGTCGCCATTGCGGATAGCTTCCCGTGGGATCATATCTTCTTTCGCGATTAAAGCCTCGACATGACCACCTAAATCCAGGTAAACATTGCCTTTTTCAATGCGCTTGACAATGCCAGTGATGAGCTCACCAACACGGCTTTGGTAGGCTTCAACTATTTTTTTACGCTCAGCTTCGCGGACCTTATGGAT
>JABFSV010000038.1 GCA_013140405.1 Methyloglobulus sp.
ATATTTTGGAAACCGTATTGTCGATAAAATCCTGAAATAGGGTTATCAAGCGCATCAACGAATAATCCAACAACGCCAGCATCTTGATGAATTCGCCGCACTCGTGTAATGGCATCGACCAACAATAATTCACCTAAGCCTTTTTTCTGATAACGCAAATCTACCGCCAATCGACCTAATCTTACACCGGGTATTCGCTGCGGTAGTTTCTTTTGATAAACGTCGGGTAGAGAACGCCTATCGATTTCAGCTAGAGTTAATGCATAAAAACCGCAAATGCCAGCGGGTTCATCTTCTTGTATGGCAACAAAGGTTTTTGATAAGCCCTTATCCTGATGTTGCCGTGCAACTTGCTGTAGCCAGTTGTTTAATTCTGCCCGTCCACAGTCGAAACTTTGCCGGTTATGGTTGCCAGTTAAAGGAAGAATCTGCATCGTTGATCTTGGCTTGTTGATAACGATCCATCGCTGCTTTCAATTTTGCGTTAGGCGCAGGTGGGTTTTCAAGTAGATTGAGCATCCAATCCCAATCACGCGCTGACATGCGAATAACTTGTTCACGTTCAATAACGGCCTGCGCTTCTTTAAGCGCCGATTGCACCAGGAATTGATTGATCGTCGCGCCACTCAATTGAGCGGCTTTGCAAAGCGTTTCGTAAACATCGTGTGGGACGCGAGCGCCAATGCGATCTTGTTTGGCAGTATTGGTTTCCATGCTGATCTCCTTTTAGTGGGAATGTATTCATAGCTTAGCTATGGCGCCAAAATGACGCCACTTGTTAGAAGCTAATCAAGTAGAGACGCAAAATTTTGCGTCTCTACAGGTGTCACTAAACTTTCAAACCCAGTTTTTCAAATAAAATTCTGGGCGATTCAAAACACATAGTCATCGTTTGCATATCAACGGCGACTTGTATGCTATGGCCTTTGACTAGTCGAGACCCCGTGGCCTTATCCGTTATTTGATAGTCGATTTTCAAGCGGTTTTCCCACTCGACAATGGCGGCGTTGACGGTGATTTTCTGGCCGAATACGGCCGGTTTCACATAACGCACTCTGAGGTCAATAATCGGCCAAGCATAACCGGAAGCACGCATTTGCGGATAGTTGTAATCGATTTGTTCCAGCACGGCGCAACGGGCGATTTCAAAATATTTAGCATAATGTCCGTGCCAGACGATCTCCATGACATCAACGTCATGGAAGGGTATTTCAATATCGATTGACGCTTGATGATGCTTAGTCATAAAGCTGCCAATCTTGATTTCGTATTAATACCAGACAGTTTCGTAGTTCTTGTTCTAAGGCACGATCCGTATTTAAGAATGGACTAAACTCACGCACAAACTGAACTGTGGCTTTCAATGCAGGGTTTAAAGTTTCCCAATTTCCTCTTAATTCAACACCTTGTACCGCAGCCAATAATACTGCAGCAGCTACCTGTTCAGTCAACTCCAGTATGCGTATGCAATCTCTCGCTGCAATTGTCCCCATGCTCACCTTATCCTGATTATGGCATTCGGTAGAACGGGAAAATACACTGGCGGGCATGGTCAGCTTCAAGGCTTCGGCAGTCCAGGCGGAAACCGCGATTTGTAAGGCTTTAAAGCCGTGATTGACGAATCTATCTTCCCCCGTAGCTCCGGACAAATTTGCCGGTAAGCCGTGATTGAATTTTGGATCCATCAACTGCGCCATTTGCCTATCCATTAAGTCGGCGAGATTTGCGACTGCGGTTTTCAGGCTATCCATTGCAAAGGCAATATGGCCGCCATAGAAATGGCCGCCATGCAAAACCTGTTCTTCTTCGGCATCAATAATGGGATTGTCGTTGGCGCTGTTCAGCTCGTTTTCGATAAATTGCCTGAGCCAAGGCAGGGAATCTTCGAGGACGCCAATGATATGCGGCGCACAACGTAGCGAATAACGATCTTGCAGACGGGTGTCGTCCTGCGGAATATTTCCGGTAACGGACAAATCCGCACGAAGTCTTGTAGCAACTAGGTTTTGTCCGGGGTGAGGTTTGACTGAAAACAGTCTTTCACCAAAATGACTGGCATTACCTTTTAAGGCAATCGAAATCAGACTGGTAATTCTTGTAGATAGTTGCGACAGATATTCGGCACGACGATAAGCAAGGCAAGCGACGCCCGTCATTGCTGCGGTACCGTTCATAATCGCCAAACCTTCTTTAGGTTTTAAGGTCAGCGGTTCAATATTTAATTTTTTGAATAGCGTTTGGGTAATGTGGCGTTCGCCTTGATATAGAGCTTCCCGTTCACCTGACAGTACTGCTGCTAAATATGATAATGGCGTTAAATCGCCGCTGGCGCCTACCGATCCTTCTTGCGGAATTAGCGGGAGAATATCCTGTGTTAATAAGTTTGTTAGTTGTTCCAGCAATCGATAACGAACGCCCGAAAATCCTCGTGCTAGACTGGTTAATCGCGTAGCCAGAATCGCCCGTGTTTGTTCTGCATCAAAATAGTTGCCCAATCCGCAACCGTGGAAGGTGTATAAATTTTTAGACAAGCTATCAACTAGGTCTAACGGGACGGGTACGGAACAAGAATCCCCGAAGCCCGTCGTTACGCCATAGACATAGCCTTGTTCTTTCAATAAGGTATCGACAAATAAGGCGCCTTTATCGATTCGCTCGACAAAGTCGGCTTGGGTGCTGAGTTCAATCTGTACTTGTTGATTCGCTATGCGGCAAATGTCTTCGATAGTGATTGGCTTGCCATCGAAAACGACGGTATTATTTTTATTCATCGTTGTGGGCAACATGCCAAAAATCGAAAAAATTGAACCATTGTAACGGCTCTTTTAGACAATAAGATTGCAAGCGCTCTGCATAGCGTTGCGCGAGTTTCTGCATCGACTCGTCACGATTTTTTCTTTGAAAGCTGACTTGCTCGCAGAAAGGCTCAATGTAAATCACGAATTTATCCTGTTGCTTTAGGCAGAGCAGGGTATAGACAGGGCATTTTAATAATCCAGCCAGTATGAAAGGGCCTTGAGGGAACATTGCGTCGGAACCTAGGAAGTTGACCTTGCTAACCCGCTGTTTATTATTCACAGGTGTTCTATCCGCCGCCATAACGACTAATTCGCCAGCTTCTATTTTATCGCTCAACAATTGGGCAGTCGCGGCGGTTATTTCAGTGACTTGTATCAAATTAAAATCGCTTTTGTTATTTGTCTGGCGTAGCAATGCGTTAAATTTCTGTGCATGCTTGGTGTGGACTAACACATTAATAGGCGGCGTATTATCGAAATCCGCGATTATACGGCAAACTTCAAGGTTCCCAAGGTGCGCGCCTAATAATAAAACGCCCCGTCCTTTGTCGGTTTGTGCCAATAACTCACTCTTCCCAAAGTACAGCACATCGGACGGAGAGAGCGTTCCCGACCAAGCCGCGAGCTTGTCAATTATGGCGTTAGCAAAGCAGATAAAATGCCGGTAACTCCAAAGCAAACTGCCGTTTAAGCTTAATGATGGCGCGAAAATCGCCAACCGATTCAGGTAATCTTGACTTGCGTGCCGTGCTGGCTTGTTCATAAGCCAGTAATAAATGACGACCGGGTACAGGAATACTTGCAACACTGAACGTCCAAACAAAAGATAGGTGCTTAACAGAAAACGCATGCCCCATATCACGCCGCGTTCTTCCATTTGCGCCCAGTGTATTGAGTTTTTCATCGCCAATGTCTAAACAATAGTTGCGGGATGCGGATCAACATACCGAAAAATAATCGGGCATGGGTTAACGAAATCATTAGGTTATCCCGCCACAACTTAAAATGCGACACGCCATCGATTGGATAACGAACTGCCGTCGGCAGATTAACCACATTAACGCCTTGCCAGTACAAGCGCACGACAATATCGATATCGAAATCCATGCGTTGGCCGATTGAAGTGTTACTAATTAAGCGGTTCACTGCGGTCAACGGATAGAGCCGAAATCCGCACATACCATCAGCAATAGCAAACGATAAGGTGTTTATAGCGATCCAAAAATTAGTCACTTGCCGTCCGTACAAGCGATTTTTCGGCACGGATGCATCGAAAATCGGTTGTCCTAAAATCATTGCCTCAGGATGTTGTTGGCTGGCGGCAAGGAATTCAGGGATGGCGTTAGTATCGTGCTGATCGTCGGAATCAATTTGGATGGCGTAGTTGAATCCTTGCATTATCGCGGCATTAAAACCGTCGATGACGGCAGCGCCTTTGCCACCATTTTCCTGTCGTGTAATTAAAGTAAGCCAGCTCGATTCTTTATCAGCACAATCAGCTAATACTTGAGAACAGGCGACTGTACTGCCGTCATTCACCAAAAAACAAGGCAATTCAAAAGCCTTTAGTTTTTCAATTACGCCGATAATCGCGTTTTCATGATTAAAAACAGGGATGATAAGGCAAGTTTTCATTGCGTTGCGCTCAACCAAGCGTAATTAGTCCTGTATCTGCGCGACCTTATCATTTTGAAATTTAACAATAAAACGGTTAAACCGAGAACTCCAATAGGTCCATTCATTGCCATCCAATGAGGGTGTTTCCGTGATGGGAGGATAACCGATTGCGGCAATGACGGCATTTTTTCTCATGCCTTTACCGACTCTGCCCATATCAATATATTCGCGTTCCAATTTCGAAAACCGGCTTAGATCGACTTTATTTTTTCCAAATAGTTTATTGAAGGCTTGCCTTACATCGTCGCCGGTATGTTTTTCAACATTTTCGATGCGAAATTTAGTATGCGCAGGCAGTATTTCCAAACGAATATCGCCGCCGCTTATTTCTTGTAATTGTACTTGTGTATTAATCGGTACGAGGTTACCTTTGCGATAGTTGGTGGTTAGGTGCCGACCTTTTTCATATTGCAACGTTACTTGCGTGTAGTAAATATTTCCTGTTTTGATGCCGATGGGTAAGGTCGCTTCACTCATTCTTTTTCCGCACCCGGCAACGGCAAACAAGATAAAAACCATAGTTGCACAACGAAAAATGGTATTCATTATCACTCCTAAAAAATATTATTTGTTTTGATTCGTAGAGACGTAGGATTTTGCATCTCTACATCCATACACCATTCGTCCCGAACTACATCCTCCTGAATCTGAACTGAAATTAAAACACAATTCTCCGGATTCGGCTTTCCAATTTAACGTTAGAGTCAATTCATCACCAGGACGAATAATTTGAATAAACTTTACCACTTCCAAGCGCGAAAACTCCCGTGGGGATTCCTCAAGGCTGAAAAATAGCTTACCGTAATGTTCAACCCAAGCCAGTTGCACCACGCCGGGTAGTATAGGAAAGCCCTGAAAATGATCGGGGAAATAGATCAAATCTTGCACTTGCGGTACTTTAAGTTCCAATTCGACACGTTGGGATGTCGATTTGAAGCTCAATATTTTAGGTAATTTTTTTCCGTTGTTTTGCAACAAGGATGCAAGTAATGATTGATCGATTTTCCCTTGCGTCGTCAGCGGTATCACATTGGCAAATAGCCATTTCCTGGGTAATACCACCGGCTCAAACCATTGTTGTAGCGAGTTGCGTAGCTGTTTGATTAGCGCATTCCTGCCCTGGGTTACCTGATAATCTATGCCTTCCTGTGTTAAGGTTACGACCGCAGCAATGACATCCCGGCTTTCGTGTATCATTTGCGCGAATGCTTCCGACACGAAAGAATCTTCGCACAAACGCTGTTCCATTTCGTTCAAAGACAGGCGTTTTTCTTCGATTTTAACGATGCGGTCTGATCGTCCTTGGAGAATAAAACGGTCCTCATCCAACAAAACCAGTTCATCGTCTAATCGGTAATAAGTATCCTCGAATAGATAAGGGGAACGTAGATTCCAACTGTTATCTATCGCTTTCAACGCCATGCCGGGAAACAATGTCCAAGCTTCATCCTGTTGCCGCCAGCCAATACCGCCGGTTTCCGAACTGCCGTAGATTTCGTTAACTTTTTGCCCGCTTTGTTTTTGTATTTGCAATCTAGCTGACGGTGGTAATGGGCCGCCCGAACTGAAAATAGCCGACATCCCTTTTATTTCGTCCCAAGGCGAATCTAGGTCCAAACGCTTTAAATGCGCGGGGCTTGCGACCCAACATGCAGAACCGTTGTTAATGGAATTAACGAGTATTTCAGGGTTAAGATAAATCTGACTGTGAAAACAACGGCCTACTGACAGCGACCACAAGACGCGAAACAACAAACCGTAGATATGTTGATGACTGACGGTTGATAAAACCTCCGAATTGCCAAGCTGCTTACCCCAGCGTTGTTCCAAAACGGCAATTTCATTTTGCAGTTGGATGAGGCGCTTTTCTATCGGTTTAGGTTGCCCGGTAGAACCGGAGGTAAAAATAACCAGCTTGGTTTCTACCGGATTTAAAGGCGATAAAGTTAAAGAGGAGCAATCTATCTGATTAAGCTCATAATCGGGCAGCTTACGGCTGTGACCCCAATCACCGATTAACTGGCAACCCTGCTGTTGAAGCTGTTGAGTAGTCCCTGGGCGGTTATTGCCGGGAATCAAGGCTTCTTTTCCGGCGTGGAACAGGGCGAACAACAATACTGCAAAAGGATAAGCATCATCGGTAAATAAGGCGTAGCGTTCATAAGGCTCAGCCTGGAACTGGATGACCCAACGACTTACGGCGGCATGAAATTCATCGGTTTGTATGTATTGCCGATTATGGAAGGCAACAGGGATTGCCGGATTGTATTCGGTCTGAAAATCGACCGACAAAGCAGTGTAATCATCTAGCATGTTTCTGCGTTTTCATCCTGGCAATATATTCTCCAGCAAACAAAATGCCCATCAACACATAAGCAATAAAACCGTTATATAAACTCCAGATTTCAAAACTGGCCCAAAGTGCGGTGACTAAGGCGATACTGCCGTTGATAACAAAAAATAAGCACCAGATTTGCGTGACCCGGCGGGTATAAACGATGCCTTCGGGCGGTAAGTTGGGATGCTGTATTCGGGCAATGCGTTCAATCAAGCTGGGCGGCGAATATAAGCTCCATGAAAATAGCAACAAAACCGCAGCATTCGCAATAACGGGATAAAACCGTAAAGTAAACAACCGGTCGCTCCAGATAGCGAAACTGAAGTACAAAATGCCAATCAGAAATAACGGGCTGCTCCAATGTTTAACGGCGACACTTGCCATCAGTCTTATGCTCAATAAGATGACTAAAATGCCTGCTATTTTCCAGGGTTCTAAGTATTGTGTGCCGAAATAAACGACGAATGGGTAGAGGAGGGTTAGTAGGCCTATGATGCCATTTATTATTAATTGCATGTTATTGCTTTGCGGGCGTAGAGACGCAAAATCTTGCGTCTCTACAAATCCTCTTTTTTTTAATATCATCAATCATTCAACATCTTATAAACCGCCTCAACCACGTCACCAATCGTCCTGGCAGATTTGAAATCTTCCGGCTTGACGGATTTTCCGGTGATTTCCTTTAATCTAACCATCATATCCACAGCATCGATGCTATCGAAATCAAGGTCTTCGTACAGGCGAGCCTCCAAGGTAATGCCAGTTTCGTTTATCTCAAACATCTCTACCATGATGGTTTTGATTTCGCTTAAAATTTCTTCACGGTTGTTCATGTTTGCATTAACCCAACGCTGTTTTGATGTAGTCGGCCAAGGTCGCGACGGATGAGAAAATTTTAACTACTTCTTCGTTTTCGGCTTCTATTTTGACATTGTATTTCTTTCGGATAGCTAAACCCAATTCCAAGGCGTCAATTGAATCCAATCCAAGGCCATCGTTAAATAGGGGGGCATGGTTGTCAATCTCGTCAACAGT
>JABFSV010000182.1 GCA_013140405.1 Methyloglobulus sp.
GCAGCAACAATTAAAGATGCTTTCTATGCCTTGACACAAGGAGTTCAAGCATGAGGATTTTGCATTACTGGCGAGCGATGTGGGGCATTATCTGGCGGGAATGCTGGCGCTTTGTGACCCAGCGTGAACGCTTTGTGTCCGCGTTGGTACGGCCTTTGGTCTGGTTGTTCATTTTCGCCGCCGGATTCAGGTCGGCCTTGGGATTGGCGATCAGTCCGCCTTATGAAACCTATATCCTCTACGAAGTTTACATCGTGCCAGGCTTATGCGGCATGATCCAACTATTTAACGGGATGCAAAGCTCGCTTTCAATGGTTTATGACCGCGAAATGGGCAGTATGCGTATCTTGTTGACCTGCCCCCTGCCCCGCTGGTTTTTGCTGATGTCCAAATTGTTGGCGGGTACCGCCGTTTCCATCTTGCAGGTTTATGTCTTCCTTGGCATTGCTTGGTGTTATGACATCCGTCCACCTGTGCAAGGCTATGGCTGGATTTTGCCAGCATTAGTTTTATCAGGATTGATGCTGGGTGCGTTGGGGCTGCTCTTGTCGTCATTCATTAAACAATTGGAGAACTTTGCAGGTGTGATGAATTTTGTGATTTTCCCGATGTTCTTCATGTCCACCTCGCTTTATCCTTTATGGAAAATCAAGGAATCCAGCGCCTTGTTGCACCGACTTGCCGAATATAACCCATTTTCCCAAGCCGTTGAGTTGATTCGGTTTGCCTTATACGGACAATTTAACCAACATGCTTTTGTTTATACGCTAGCCGCCTTTATTGTATTTATGGCGCTAGCAATCTTAGGTTATAATCCTTCTAAGGGAATGATGACGAGAAGAGGCGGAGCAGAATAGGCCAGGACTATGAAAACATTCCGTAAAACAAGGTATCATCGTTCAGATGACTCAACTCTAAGAATCAACGATCATACGGTGAATAGGTGAAAAATTCATTTTTTCTTGTTATTCCAACGCAAGAAACCCGACCTGAGCGACTAAAAGAATTTGATCCAAAGGCCTTGGAGCAGTGGCTTTTTGAGCTACCAACAGCAAACCCTGGTTTGGCCACACGGCTGATTCAGGATTTTATTGCTGAGTCCAATAAGCTAAAAATGCCTTCCCAATTAAGATTGGACGCCTTGGAGCTAATGCGTCCAAAAGTCCATATTATCGAAGAATATCTCCGCTCCAGACTGATAAGCACGGCTTTCCCAAAAGAAGAAAATGACTTGAAAATCCTTCAGGTGTTGGCTTCGATAGAGCGGGAATTTACCATTGGCTACTGGATAGTCCTTAAAGAACTCACCCATCGCCAAATCGGTTGGTTTCAAGGAAAAAATCTGGCCTTGCTGTTACAGCGCTGTATCAAGGGGCTGAGCAGCGTTGTCATCAGCCACTTTATCATGGGATTGCAAATACCTGATTGGGTATGGATAGACTTGCACTCACTGTATAAGTTAAGCATAACGTTAAAAAAAGAGTCCACAAAAATACCCGACACCACAAATACCATCAATAAGGCGAGCAGTCCTGAGGAATGTTATCTCCAGATAATCATGTTGAGCCTTTCTAGGCCAACCGGATTGATGCAAAAAGAAATTCTTCAAGTTTACGGGTTTATTGAAGCTTTATTCCCTTTCGTTAACTTGAGCAAACAAGCCATTCCCAGCCAGCAAATGCAATATGCCATCTTGACTGACGAAGATAGGCCGCCTTTTGCACAGCCTGAAATGCACACAAAAAGGGACTCGACCACACTTTATGTTGATTTCACCAGGCTTTACAAGGCATTGGAAAAAAAGGAAAAATTTATAAGCCTCGCGCAAACTCGGTTTACTTCTATACATATCTTGAAGAATAACGAGGAAAAACCAAGCGTTGAACTGCTAGATTATCTTGAACAAAGATGGTCAGGAATTGAACTTCAAAAAGAGGCTATTTTTAGTGACCGTTTGGATCGGTACATGTCCATCGGGATGGCTTCGGCTCACAGCCTACGAAGTTCGGATTCAACGCGGAACAAGAATATCGTCAATACTGAGAATGAGCAGGAAATTCTTGCCCACTCAGAGTCTGAACGACTGTTATTCAGTGTCTTCAACAAGCATGGAATTTTGTCGGTTGGGAATTTGATCAGCTTCAGAAAAGCAGACCAATCAGGGTCAAAACGCTTTTTAGGCGTTGTTAATGAACTGATAGTAGCGAAACAGCACAGTAAAATCAGTTTTGGAGTCAATCTTCTAACAAACCAGTACCATGCCGTTTACTATGTCATGGCAAATGCCACTGATTCAAGTGCACCTTACAGAGGCCTTTTTTACAATGCTGACGAACAATTTGGGGAAGCGAGTTTTCTTGTCGTCGACAATTTTACGTTAAAAGAAGGCGATCTCATCAAAATGGACATGAACCAAGAAAACATCTACCTCGTTTTGAAAGACAAAAGGAATATAGGCCTGGGTTATTGGCAATTTGAATGCCAACGGATTGCGGCGAAAACCGACAAGCCGAACCCCAAAAAAGGCTACGACTTCATCTGATATTTATGAAAGTCGATAATTACAGCTATGGCGGCACACAAATCACTTGAAAAGTTTTTACATCGTGGTAAGTTGGTCATCTGAGTAGACCTGAGTCAACGCAGCCTATGATTATCCAATAAACGAAACAAGGTAGTCATAAATGAAGTTTACTTGAAAGAAGTGCAATACAAGCTATCTAATACGCAATTGATGACACAGAGCAAAGTCTCATAATAAAAAAATACAAACCATGAGGATGAAAAATGAGTAACGAAGAAAATGTAAACAAGGCAGCAGGCTCGTTAAAGACCACTGTCACCAATCAGCTTGCCGCATTCATGGGCTTAAAGGAAAACAATCCAAAAGCTTTTTATGGCATCCTTGTGGCGCTGGCTTTGCCCATACTTTTTATGATGATGATGAGTGGTGGTGGATCAAACACTGTTTCCGGCCCAACCATCAAAGAATTGGCCATTGGCCAGAAATACGTACTGAAAAGCCCAAACACTGTAGATCCTAGCGCTAAGATTCGTCTGGTTCCAGTACCCGGCACCTTGGCCGCTTACGATGATAGCGAAGAAGCTGATAGAAATGCCCCTTGCCAACACATGCCTCAGGCTACGCCGGTTGAAGTGATGGAGTTTTCCGATTTTGGCGGAAATAAAAAAATGTTTGTAAAAGTCAAAGTCGCACAAGGCGAATGTAAAGATAAGGATGGTTGGGTTTTAGCAATAGATGTCCAATAAGTACATTTATTGATTGACTCACAGCCAAAATCAATACATAATTAACGGGTTAACTTCTAGTGCGGGAATAGCTCAGTGGTAGAGCACAACCTTGCCAAGGTTGGGGTCGCGAGTTCGAATCTCGTTTCCCGCTCCAATATCTTAAAAAGCCGCGATAAGTCGCGGCTTTTTTGTTTCAAAACAATTCAATTATGGCTGCGTAGCAAAATGGTTATGCAGAGGCCTGCAAAGCCTTAGACGCCGGTTCGATTCCGGCCGCAGCCTCCATGAAACGAATCAAATAGACTCAAAGAAATTCATAAGCCCGCAAGTTATTTGACTTAGCGGTTTTTTTATTGCTCAACGGAACGCATTAATGCGTATTGGGATGCCGCCAAACTCACTCCAGACAGAGCCTTCAAAATGCATGATGAAAAATTGTTTTTGCACCTTAACGGCTCAGGATACTTTAGGATTAATAACCACTTTGATGGCAAACGTAAAATTTTAGCTTTTGGGGTTATCCCGATACCTGGTTGAATGAGATTTGAGAAAAACTATACGTCTCGGCATAACGAATAATCGAGGCTTTTTACAACTATTAACAGCTATATGACGGCAACCACTATTTGTCAAATGGCAATCACCACGCAGATTAATGTTGTGACCCGAAAAGCACTGCCTTATCATGCCGATAAATGATCGCTTTCCCATTCAATTCAAAAAAACACCGCGCTAGTGATTTCATCAACTAGACCTTAACAATAACCCCTACAATTTAAAATAAGGAAAAATTCTGGCTTACTTCGCAAGGCCGTCATATTATAATCCCTGTGTTTTTTACGATCCTTAAGGAAATAAATATGAAGAAATTTTGCCTGACCATTTCGTTGTTGCCTTTCTTGTTTGCGGCAACCGCCCACGCGCACGGCCCCGTACGCCAAAAAGTTGAGGAAAAAATCACCATTAACGCACCTGCCCAAAAGGTGTGGGGCATCATCAAGGACTATGGCGATATGTCGTGGTTGCCTGCAATTAAGAATACCACCGTTACCGGCGGCAACAGTGAAGGTGCAACACGTGTATTGACATTGCAAGACGGCGGTACGATTACCGAAGAACTCAAAAAGTATGACGAAGGCAAAATGTCTTACGCTTACAAAATAACAGAAATGAGTACTGCAAAAACCATTACCCATGCCGGTGCTGAAGAAAAAGTACCTGTCCTGCCAGTTGACAATTATGCCGCCAGCATAGATCTGGAAGCGAAAGGCGAAGCCACGCTGGTCACATGGAAAGCGGGCTTTTACCGTGCCTATGTCAACAACAACCCACCACCAGAAATGAATGAAGAAGTTGCTAATACTGCGGTAAAAGGCATTTTTAAAGCCGGGTTGGAAAATCTAAAGTCTTTGGCTGAGAAATAGAATTACCTCAGTAAATCAGGCCGACAAGGTGCTAAAACCAAAATACCTTTCAGTAGCCATCGCGTTACTTACTGCTGTTTTGGTCACACCGCTTGCGGCAGCGCCTTTTGCCTACATCAGCAATCAACTAGATGACAGCGTATCCGTTATTGATACGCAATCAGGCATAGTCGTTGACACCATTGCTGTTAAAGGCAAACCGGCTGGCGTTGCAGCATCGCCAGATGGCAGCAAAGTCTATATCAGCACACCAGAAGCCAACGGTTTTGCTGTGATAGACACCAAACAGCGCAAAGTCATCGCCACAGTCAATGTTAGTGAAGGTTCTTTAGGGATAACCGTCAGTCCTGACAGCAAGCGTATCTATGTTGCAGACTGGTATAACAACACCGTCTCTGTTATTGATGCGGATAGTTTGAAGATCGTCGGTACGATTGCTGTGGGACAATCGCCATCCGGCCTGATGGTTAGCCCCAACAACCGCTGGCTATATGTCGCCAACCGCATTGATAATTCGGTTTCCAAAATTGACACCTATAAGATGGCTGTTGTAAAAACGGCACAAGCCGGTGAACACCCCTTCGGCTTGACTCTGGACACCCGTGGCGACCGTCTGTATGTCGCTAATGTAAAGAGTGACGATGTAACTGTCATTGAAACCGCGACGATGAAGGTCATTGCCAATGTAAAAGTCAATATGTTGCCTTATGCAACTGCATTGGCGCTAAATGACAGTCGCTTATTTGTGACCAATCAGGATGACGGCTCAGTATCGGTGATCGACACGGAAACATTGCAAGAAATCGGCTTAATACCCGTCGGTGAAAAACCCGAAGGCATCAACACTCATCCAGACGACCGCTACGTCTATGTAGCAAACTGGTTTGACAGCAATGTTTCTGTTATAGATGCCAGGAATTTAAAAGTCGTCAACACCATCAAAACTGGCGAAGGTAGCCGAGGTTTTGGGCAATTTTTTAGCACACATTAATATTCTCAATCAGGCAAAACAATGGCAGAAACAGTAGACGATTTAACCATCAATTACGAAGATGGCGGCATACAAACAGTTAAGGAATTGGACAAAAAAGTCCTGACCAAAGGCGCATGGGCCACATTATTGTTCCGTTATCAAGATTGGAACAACGCAAAAGGCGAATACGGCCCAGATAAATACACCATCCGCCGTTATCAAAAACAGAACGGCGAATATCGGCAAAAATCCAAGTTCAATATTTCTAGCAAAGACCAAGCCAAGAGTATTATTGAGGCTTTGTCGGGTTGGGTTGGGGAAGATTAAAGAAACTAAAGCACTCCATATTTTTAGTGGGTACTGAGGTATACTTCGTAAAAATTTGGTTTGTTGGAGGTTGGAATGCTCAGGTTTGCTCTAATTTTTCTGCCTTTCCTGGCGTTTAGTTGTTCAGGCGAACCTACCAAACGAAACAATCCTGAACAACGCTATGTCTCTGATGCAACGGACTGTTATCAAGCTGTAGAGCGTAAACAGCAGTTAAAAGTACCAATTGCTGGTGCAAAAGGCGTTATTTTATCTGTCACGACTATCGAAATTCCTCTCGGAAGTGATGCGGGTGCTTTTCGCCTGTGTATGAAACACAAAGGACATCCAGTCAATGCTAGCAAAGCGAATCCTGACGATTACCTAAATGTTTCACGTACCTGTATGCAGGAAGCCAGGGATTCATTAAGCCCAAATGAAACTTACGCAAATTGCGTGCAGCGCAGCAAAATTACCGTTGAAACAATCTCCCCAGACAAATTGTAATTAAGCTGGACACAAGAAATGAGTGGCTTAAACGGCTGCTACACTTAGCAGAAACTAAGTGTCAATCTTGTTACTCCAACCACTCAATCACATGATCCTCTAAATCCTGGCCTTGCGATTCTGCTACCGCGAAACTTCTGATGGAAACGCCAGCGTCCGCTACACCGGTAGTTTTACCAGAAACCAAAGGATGCCAAGTGGGAAGCTCCTCACCTTCAGCCACCAAGCGGTAAGCGCAAGTTAAAGGCAACCAGCTAAATTCTGCAATATCGTGCTGCCTTAAATCAAGGCACTCAGGCACTATGCGGGTACGTTCAGGATAATTCTTGCAGCGACAGGTATTTAAATCTAACAGACGACAGGCAACATTGGTGTAGTAAACCTCGCCTGTGTCTTCATCTTCCAGCTTATGGAGACAACATTTTCCGCAACCGTCACATAAAGACTCCCATTCCTCATGGGTCATTTCAGATAATGTTTTGGTTTTCCAAAAACTCATGCGCAGACCTGCCCAGAAAACCCAAAAAGTACTTTTTGAGACATATTAATTTAGCTTGTGGGATTGAGGGGGAGGAAACAACCGAATTGCGAAGTCCAGATTAGAACTAAATAATCGCTAGTTCTAATATTATGGATGGATATTTGGCGGAGAAGCAGGGATTCGAACCCTGGGAGGGGATAAACCCTCAACGGTTTTCAAGACCGCCGCATTCGACCGCTCTGCCACCTCTCCGAAGCCGCATAGTTTAACCTAACGGCTCTAAAAATCAATTGAATATTAGCTTTTGACCGATCTATTTCATTAAAAGATCTCTTGAAACTGTGTATGAATTGCAAAGCAATGTCAGACAAATCTACTGTGCCAAAACTTCCAAGCCCTCAGTGATTGAAATCTCCTGCTCTATGGGCTGCAATTCACGGGCCAGGGTCAACCCCGAAAAATCAA
Source organism: Methyloglobulus sp. (assembly GCA_013140405.1). GTDB lineage: Bacteria > Pseudomonadota > Gammaproteobacteria > Methylococcales > Methylomonadaceae > Methyloglobulus. The sequence continues at coordinate 7,409 of JABFSV010000182.1, forward strand.
ACAACTGCGTGTCTGCTAATTGCGAGGGTGCGACGTTTTGCAGACTGGTGAATATGGTTTCCAAGCGACCAGGAAACTGCCTATCCCAGGCTTTTAACATGACCTTCATGGCTTTTCTCTGGAGGTTTTCCTGTGAGCCGCAGAGATTACACGGAATGATGGGGTAATTCCTGAATGCGGAAAAACGCTCGATATCTTTTTCGCGGCAATACGCCAGTGGGCGGATGACGATATTTTTTTTGTCGTCGCTGAGCAACTTGGGTGGCATGGCTTTAAGTTTGCCACCGTAAAAGATATTCAGAAAGAAAGTTTCCAGAATATCGTCGCGGTGATGCCCTAAGGCAATCTTGGTAATTCCATTAGCTTCTGCGTAACCATATAGCGTGCCACGCCGCAATCTTGAACACAGACCACAAGTGGTAG
>JABFSV010000007.1 GCA_013140405.1 Methyloglobulus sp.
GCTCAAGGCTCAAGGCTCAAGGCTCAAGGCTCAAGGCTCAAGGCTCAAGGCTCAAGGCTCAAGGCTCAAGGCTCAAGGCTCAAGGCTCAAGGTGTACGGCTGCTGTTTTGTGCCTTTTGCCTAAAATACAATTGTAACTCACAACAGAAAGAAGGCTTAACACAACATGGGTCGCTACGATAGGAACAGAAGCAAAAAATCCAATAATACGGTTTTTATTATCGCTGTCCTGGTTTCTTTGCTTATTGGGATCAGCGGCACTTATTATGTTATGGAAAACTTTAAGGCTATCAAAGAAGTGGGATCTGCGGATTCTATTGACACAAAATTAAATGAACCTGCCATTGCAGAGGAATTCCCCCAAGAACAACAATTAGGAGGCGATGAGCTTGAGATATTGCCTTTAGAACCTGTAACGTTAGATAGTATTGACCAACCAGTTCTGCAATCTGGTCAGCCTGATTTGCTAAGCAGCGATGGTTACGTGCGGCAAGAGATTGTCAATATTTCCCCAGGGCTTTCAGAGTGGTTTAGTGCCGACCAGTTACTCAGGCGATATGTGGTTATAGCAAACGATTTTGCTCAAGGATCACGGATTTCGAAGCACATGAGTATCCTTAGGTTTAACGAACCCTTTGTTGTTGAACAACAGGGTGAAAATGGGCTTTATATTTCACCCAAAAGTTTTACTCGCTACAACAAGTTAGCGCAAACAGTCCAGGCTATTAATACAAAAGCGGCAGTGGCGGTTTACCAAAAGTTTAGGCCATTAATGTTGCAGGTGTTTGCAGAGTTCAGCTACCCTAAAGATTTCACGTTAGAAACTATCATTAAAAAAGCAGCGGGTGAAATTATCGCCGCGCCTGTCATAGAAGGGCAGATTTCGTTAATTAGGCCATCCGTACTTTATAAGTTTGCTGATCCTAAGCTAGAAGCGCTTAATGATGTACAAAAACAAATGATACGCATGGGGCCTGAAAATACTAAGATAATTCAAAATAAATGCCGCGAATTCTTAGTGGAGTTGGCCAAATCGAATTCGTAGAGACGCAATAAAAAAGTTAGCCTCGATCAAGTGTTAAATAGCCTCGGTTTCGCATACTCAGTCGAGGTTGCTCGGTTTTCTTTAGTTTAGGAATCTCTGAACAAGTTGATTTCATTCATGGTTCGACGACCAACGGAAGTGCCTGTGGTACAAGCTCACCACGAACGGAATTAATACCTTACCGTTCGTCCTCGACTGCATGGATGCAGGAGGTAGGGCAACACATGGAGCAGTTGCCGAGAGCTTGTCGAAGGACTTGTTCAGAGATTCCTTAATTCAAAGGAATTAGTTGATAACCTTCCGTCCTGCTATTCCACGAGACAAACACCCCCTGGCTATTGCTGAGCAGAAACGGAAAGTCTGCGTCGGCGCTGAATTTTGCGATGGATTTAGGTGGTAACCACGTTTCGCCGCCATCGTTTGATTGCATCACATAAAGCTGTGTTTGCTTGCCGTCAAATGCTGTCCAGGTCAGGGTAACGTGTTTGCCTTGCGCCAAAATATCGGGATGGCTAGGTAGATTTTTCAACTCGCCAAAGGCCAAAGGCTTTGAAAAGTGTTGTCCTTCATCATCTGAATAAGCATAAAACAATCCTTGCCGGACTTTGCCCTGGGTAAACCAGGCGATGTGGTATCTATCGTCATTGCTGATAGCAATGGCAGGGCCGTGTTCGGGGCAGCCCTCAATTGTCCACTCATCGAACGTGACGCGCCAGGTTAGCGGTTCTTTACCACCTGCTTGCGTCCGCAATATGCCATGATCGCGTATCCCAACTGGATAAATAAAGCGCGTAAACAAGACAGCTTGGTTATTCTTGTCAAAAGCCGTGGCAATACGACAACAATCACACAAAGTATCAGACAGTTTTTGTGCGGGTGCACTCAGGCCACTGTTTCCGTCTATGCTCGTGTAATAGATTGCGTTTCCCGATTGCCGCCAGTCTGTGCGGTTGCGTTCGTCGTGCCAGAACACATAAACCTTACCTTCACGATCCACTCCCAATCGGCCTTGGAAGGTATTGGCATCAGCGGCTTTGTCACTTAGTGGCATGGGCGCTGAAAAACTGAGTCCGTTATCTTTGGACACGCTATAGAAAATGGCTACAGGTTGTGTGCTTTCAGCCACATAAATGACGTAGATATGCCCAGAGCGGTCAACGACAATGCCCGGCCTGTTTTCGCCACTGACTTTGATTTGTTGCGATTCGTTGTTGATGAGTACGGGAGGGCTGAAAGTTTTGCCCAAATCACTCGAAACATCGACATAAACACGGTGCTTTTCTGGCACTACCCGCCATAAGCGACCATCAGGGGCGAACGCAGCGGAAACAAACAAGCCGCCACCGTCAGGATAATGGTTGTAATTTGTCGTTCCAGTGCTTAAATGGACTTGATTCTGATGGCTACAAGCAATGAGTATCAACACAGTACCTGTGCATAACGTGCGTTTCAACAATTGACCACCGTGCTGAAATAGTCGGTTGAAAAATTCGTTGTGGATGTTTTCAACAGAGTGGATAACGGCTGTTTTTTTCATTGGGTAAGTTAAATCTGCAATTGTTGCTGCAAGAAAAGTCAGGTTAAGTGCTGCTTCAGTAGGCTTCCTTCGACAAGCTCTCGGCAACTGCTCCATGCGTCGCCTACCAACGGTAGGCGCTTTAGGCGAAGCGCCTACTGTCGGTGTCCCCTCCTGCATCCATGCAGTCGAGGACGAACGGCTTGTGTTGATTCCGTTCGTGATGAGCCATTGCATGTCGAATGGTCGAACCATGAATGGAATCAGCGTCCATTAAGCAGTCTTAAAATGTCGCCACAAACCGGTAAGTAATCCGGTAATCGGGATCAGTTTGGTAACCATTAGTATTGGTGACGATAGGTGCGCCAATAGATAGGGCGGTATTCCAGTTATTGCCACCCGAATAGCGTATGCCGGGCGAAATGAATACCGTGCTGCCCCCCGAATTAGGGTTGCGTTGCCCGTCAATTCTTTCGTAATCCTGCCATTCGCCGTTGAGTTCCAGAACCGCAGTCCATGGTGCGTTATTGCTGGACGAGAAGAGGTTATTACGGGCAGGTGCGCCGAACGCATAAGACAGTGCAATGTTATAACCGAAAACATCGCCGAGATCAGTTTTTTGAGCGCCTGTGGTGGCAACGGTATAGAGGGCGCTAGTATCAAATGAAAAATTTCCCATAGCACGGGTAAAAGAAAGTCCAATTGATGGACTCCACGCGCCGCCACCGGGTTGGTGATGGGCTTCAAAAGTGCTTCCGCCGTGATGGCCACCTTCCTCTTCTTCCGCCCCTTCTTCGTGATGTTCAGCAGGTGTATTGGCCTGGACTCCCGTTCGGCCTGTCGGCGTTTTAAGTCCTATCACCAATGAGGCATGGTTTAAATTATCAGCACTATGGTAAAAGCGGTATTGCCCAAAGAAAGAAACGTCCCCAAAACCGTCGGGATCGCCTTGATTAATTACCTCGCCCCCATCCTCATCGGGTGAACGGACGTTCGAACGCAACACATACGGGATTCTAAGCCCTAGAGTCAAATCATCCGTAACGCCGTAAGCGGCAAATACCGAAGGTTGCAAAAACGTTTCCACATCGTGGACATCTCCTTCGGCATCTATTTTGGCATTATTTTTCAGTGCCAAAAGTTGTGCGTCTGAAATGCTGTCAAAATTGATGAATTGCGTAATGATCCCGCCTGCCCACATGCCAGTCGGCAGCGTTACACCAGTTTGGGTGATGATGGGTGATGCCGTGCCAATACCAAAGCCCAAAGAACCGTGGTCGGCCGAAACAATAGCACTGTGTGTCGTTAACGCTGACATTACGGCTATTACCGCAAGTAATTTATTTGCTTTATTCATGATTGAAGCCTACTGGTATGTTTTAAATGTCCGAATTGTTTGAGAAAAACATAAAAAAATATTTAACTGGGCAGATTATACGCTAACAGTTTTTGAATGGTTATGTTATTGATTAAGCAGCATAACTAACATGCTAATAAGGGTATTTTGTTATGCTGATATGGCTTTTTCAGCGATCGCTTAATTGGCTTAAGTATGTAAACTTGCCCGATAACTCCGCATAAGAGCCAAAAATGCCAGAAAATCATACAGTCCGTGGATGATAATGGGGGTCAACAGGTTTCGGTCACCGCCATAATCGAGGGATAGCCCTAAATAAATGCCCACCAGAACAGCCAAAATGGTATACAGCGGTGTGATGGCATGTACCAGACCAAAGAGTATATTGCTGCCGATTAAACCTGCTGTGATTCCCCAAGAGGATTCCATCCAGGGTTGGATTACGCCACGAAACAGGATTTCTTCTGAGATGCCGGCTATCGCTGCCAGCATGAACAAATCCGCCCAATGATGGCGATGCAAAGCGGAACCCAGTGTTTCCAGCAGGAAATGACGGATAGTGGCGACGGATTCAGTGCTGATTTGTTCCAGTAGCAAAAACAGCAAAAACAAAGGTATCGTCCCCAGGATGCCATAGAGAATGGCAGTTTCAGAATAGTGCAAAGTGGCAAATGGGTTAATGCCACTTAACCAGCCTAAAATAACCGCGACTAGGATCAGCGCGGCTTCAAACAAGCAAGCGTTTTTAAAAAATTTGCCAGAGTTGAATGGGGAGTTCTTCATGTTCACTTAGGCTTTGGGCAAAGTCACACCAGTCTGCCCCTGATATTTCCCACCTCGGTCTTTATACGAGGTTTCGCAGACTTCATCGCTGCCAAAAAACAGCATTTGCGCCACGCCTTCATTGGCATAAATTTTTGCTGGTAGCGTGGTGGTATTAGAAAACTCCAGGGTGACGTGGCCTTCCCATTCCGGTTCCAGTGGTGTGACATTCACGATAATCCCGCAGCGGGCATAAGTCGATTTGCCCAGGCATATCGTTAGCACATCGCGCGGGATGCGAAAAAATTCCACTGTTCGTGCCAAGGCGAAGGAATTAGGCGGAATAATGCATACATCGGCTTTTACATCCACAAAACTGTTTGGGTCGAAATTTTTGGGGTCAACCACCGCAGAATTAATATTGGTGAAAATCTTGAATTCATCCGAACAGCGCACGTCATAACCGTAGCTGGATGTGCCGTAGGAGATAACGCGTCCCTTTTCAGAATCCCTGATTTGACCGGATATAAACGGTTCGATCATGCCGTGTTGTTCCGCCATTCGGCGTATCCATTTGTCTGATTTGATGCTCATTGTTCGATGGTAACGAGGAGTTTATAAAACGTTTCATATTAACTGATCTTCTGAATTATCGTTGGTAATAATTTTGAAGTTACACTTGCCAAGTTCGACTTGGACAAGCATTTTACGTCGTTTTTAACGGCCATTTAATACCGTTTCTTAAACAAAGCGTTTACCTTTCAGGGCAGATTGCCAGCTAGTTAACTGTAGTAAAATGATACGTTTGCTATTGCCCGAAAGGGAAATCGTAAGTGCTTTGTAGTTAACTTAAGGAAAAAACATGGCTTTTGAATTACCCGTATTACCTTATGCCAAAAACCAATTGGCGCCGCACATTTCGGAAGAAACCCTCGAATACCATTATAGTAAGCACCATCAAACCTACGTAACCAACCTGAATAATTTGGTGTCAGGCACCGAATTTGAAGGCAAATCGTTGGAAGACATCATCCTCACGTCTTCAGGCGGTATTTTCAATAACGCGGCGCAAGTGTGGAACCACACTTTCTACTGGAACAGCTTGTCGCCCAATGGCGGCGGCGAACCGACTGGCGCACTGGCCGATGCCATCAATGCCAGCTTTGGTTCATTTGCTAACTTTAAAGAAGAATTCGCAAAATGTGCGGTGACGACCTTTGGCTCGGGCTGGGCATGGTTGGTAAAAGATCCAGAAGGCAAATTAGCTTTGGTTAGCACCAGCAATGCCGGTTGTCCGTTAACAGAAGGCCGTACGCCTTTGCTGACCTGCGACGTTTGGGAACACGCTTATTACGTTGATTACCGCAACGCCCGCCCTGCCTATTTGGAAGCATTCTGGGCTTTAGTTAACTGGGATTTTGCTGCGGCTAATTTTTCAGGTTAATAAATTTTGTAAAGGTAGCCCGTATGAAGGTGAGCGTAAGACGAGAACAAGGAAATATGGTCAATCACGGATTTCACTTCGTTTCATCCAGGCTGCATCGCTTACGGTGGATATATTACATAAAGGCTTATTTTGTTGGAGTTTGTTTCTCACCGCCAACGGTGGTATAAAAATGCATTAACCGCCCCTTCGGGGCGGTTAATGCGTTAAAGGCTAAGGCTATGAGTTAGCCACTGCAGCTTGCTTACGCTTGCCTATGCCAACCAAGCCAGTCAAAGCAGAGCCGAATAACCAGACGGCGGCTGGGATTGGGGTTTGGGTGACAGGATTTCCTACTACTATGTTGTCGTATGCCACATAACCGGATCCAGTGTTAGCAGAAACATTAACAGATAATAAATTAGTCCAATTAAAGATATAGTTCTGGTAGGCATTGGTGACGCTTAATATTTGGGTTAACACGTTACCATTGGCTTGAAAACCAGTCAAAGTTACACTACCCCCACTTGTATACCAAGTAGCGCCAGCATCTAATGAATTTAAACTAAAAGCATTATTGTTTGTTTGTGCAAATGAAAAACCACCAAACCCGACATTCAATGCATTTGAGCCATTGTTAGCGCCAGGACTGTCTGTTCTCACATCCCAATAGCCACTTGGTTTTGAAAAGCTAAAACCACCGCTTACCAAACTGGTGCTATACCAATTGCCTGTATTTGCGGGCACATCTGAAAAATCAAGGGTACTCGCGTTAGAATCCACAGCAAAAGCAAATAACAAAGCAGATGCAGCAACTAATTTTTTCATAAGATATTTTCCAAGTTATATTAAGTTTGAATTGAATTTGAAGGGTTACGTCCTAACATAAAGCGCGAACTGTGCCAACTTTGGGGTGGCTGAGCGTATTGGAAGAAACCTATAGCGGATTGTGTGACCGGGTTAACGTTTTTCTAAACTATTGGCTTGATTTTGGTTTGGCAGCTTGTATTTTGAGGGGAGAATCGGCAGTTTTGAATCTCACCCTGGATGGGAAAAGTCCTGAATGACACAAAAAGCGGTCAAGTTGTGACGAAAATCGTCAGCTATCCAATTTATCGATACGACAGTTTTATCATTTCCACGCTGGTGTGTGAAAATGATAATCCACAATCAATTCTCTTAAGGAGGCTGAGTAAGTTGAGTTCATTCATGTCTCGACAGACAGCGAAGGTAACCAATTGGTTACCATTCGTTTTGGGCTTGCCAAAGGACTAAATAAGAGAATCTTTAAGCAAGTAGCCTCGATTCCCGCTGCGTTCATCGAGGCTACTCGCTAGGAACAATTCTTAAGTTGGATATATTGTATGACGAATTATTGTGTAGGTTGGGGTGAGGTACGAACCCCAACGTTAAAGGCTTGGTTTGTGTTGGGCATCATTGCATTCAGCCCAACCTACGGCCCTATCGCTCTTTATGGCCTTTATTTTTGTATTGGTTGAGATCTTTGCACGAACCCAAGCCTCAAAACGGCTAAAATAAGCCCTTATAAAAACTACATTAATAGCTTATGTCCTGGAAGAACCTAGCCCAAACGAGTTTAAGTGATGCCCTTGTCAAACAC
>JABFSV010000098.1 GCA_013140405.1 Methyloglobulus sp.
CACAAGTGGGCAACCAGATGCTGTCGGTGCTGCATAACCACCAGTTCCAATCCGCCGAACAACTCGCCGCCTATCTTGGCTTGGTGCCCGTGGAGCGCCAATCCGGCTCTTCCGTCAGGGGACGGCCTCGCTTGTCCAAGGCAGGCCCCGCAAGAATCCGCGCCGTCCTCTATATGGCTGCGATTGTCGCAACCAAGCACAACCCACACCTGAAAGCCTTGTATTGCCGACTACAGGCAAACGGCAAGTCCAAAATGTCCGCATTGGGTGCGGTCATGCGTAAGCTCGCCCACCTATGCTTTGGTGTCCTTAAAACCCGACTTCCTTATCAACCTAATTATGCTTCTATATGTTGACTTTTAAGACGGTATCTACGAGTTAAACTTACAAAACTATAAGCTAAAAACTGTGTAACCCTATGGCCGAAGCCAAACTCTACCCCGTTAAACCAGAAATCGCCGCGACGGCACATATCAATCAGGCTGAATACCAAGCCTTATATCGTCGTTCTATAGAAGAACCAGAACAATTTTGGGCAGAACAGGCCGAGCTTTTCCTGGATTGGAGTCAGCCTTGGGAGTCGGTCATGGAGTATGACTATCCCAAAGGCCATATCCGCTGGTTTGAGGGCGGTAAGTTGAATGTTAGCGTCAACTGCCTGGATCGACATCTTGCCCAGCGTGGCGACCAGGTTGCGATTATCTGGGAAGGGGATAATCCTGAACATGACCAGAAAATCACCTACAGGCAGTTACACCAACAAGTCTGCAAATTTGCCAACGTACTAAAAGCCCAGGGCGTTGAAAAAGGCGACCGTGTTTGTATTTATTTGCCTATGATTGCCGAAGCGGCAACTGTCATGCTGGCTTGTACACGCATCGGCGCGGTGCATTCCGTAGTGTTTGGCGGCTTTTCTGCCGAAGCGCTTAAAGACCGTATCCTGGATTCAGATTGCAAGTTTGTGGTGTGTGCCGATGAAGGTTATCGTGGCGGCAAAGTTATTTCCATCAAAGCCAATGTCGATTTAGCACTTAAGCATTGCCCTGGTGTCGAAAAAGTCATCGTCATCAAAAATACGGACAATTCAGTGGCCTGGGATGAACCTCGAAATATCTGGTATCACGAAGCGATGGCGGCAGCTTCGGATGTTTGTCCACCTGAAGAGATGGATGCCGAAGATCCCTTGTTCATCTTGTACACATCCGGCTCAACAGGTAAGCCGAAAGGCGTATTGCATACCACGGGCGGTTACTTGCTGTTTGCGGCAATCACCCATAAATATGTATTCGACTATCATGACGGTGATATTTACTGGTGTACTGCCGATATAGGCTGGGTTACCGGACATTCGTACATGATCTACGGCCCCTTATGCAATGGCGCGACTACCTTGATGTTCGAGGGTGTCCCTACCTATCCTGCAGCAGACCGTTTTTGGCGCGTGATCGACAAACATCATGTCAATATTTTCTATACAGCTCCCACTGCGATTCGCGCATTGATGGCGCAAGGCGATGATTTTGTTACCCGTACAGACCGCAGCAGTCTTAGGATTCTCGGCAGTGTCGGCGAGCCAATCAATCCAGAAGCCTGGGAATGGTACTATCACGTAGTTGGTGATGGTCGCTGTCCCATTATGGATACGTGGTGGCAGACCGAAACCGGCGGTATTTTGATTACACCCTTACCTGGCGTAACGCCACTGAAACCAGGTTCTGCAACCTTGCCTTTTTTTGGTATCCAGCCAGATATTGTGGACGGCGAGGGTAACGTCATGACAGGCGATGCAACTGGGATTTTGGTTATCGGAACGCCTTGGCCTGGTCAGGCGCGGACGATTTACGGCGATCACCAACGCTTTGTGGATACTTATTTTAAAGCCTTTCCAGGTTATTATTTTGCCGGCGATGGCGCACGGCGTGATGAAGACGGTTATTTCTGGATTACCGGACGGGTTGATGATGTTATCAATGTATCTGGGCACCGGCTCGGTACGGCAGAAGTCGAAAGTGCGTTGGTGCTACACGAGCTAGTCGCCGAAGCCGCTGTGGTTGGCTATCCCCATGACATCAAAGGCCAAGGTATCTACGCTTACGTCACCCTGAACACAGGGGTAACACCGAGCGAAGAGCTTAGAAAGGAACTTATCAATTTGGTTAGACAAGAAATCGGCGCGATAGCCACGCCAGACGTGATCCAGTGGGCACCGGGTTTACCGAAAACCCGATCCGGTAAAATCATGCGCCGCATCTTACGCAAAGTCGCCGCTAATGAACTCGATAATCTGGGTGATACCTCAACCCTAGCCGATCCGGCTGTGGTTGAGGACATTATCAATAATAGGGCAAAGTCCTAATGCTTTACAGTAAGGTGAAGCGGTAATGGAAGTATTAATTCTTGTAGTGAATTAAAGTAAATGTTTGACGATTTCCCGTTCTTCTCTTAGTTCGGCTTCTGTCTCGCGCATTTTACCTAAACTAAACTCATTGACATCCAAACCTTTGACCACAGTAATTTCGCCATTCTTTACGGTAACAGGGAATGAATACACCAAACCCTCTTCAATACCATAACTGCCGTCAGAAGGAATGCCCATGCTGACCCAACTGCCTTCATCTGTGCCCAAAGCCCAATTCTTCATTTGATCTACCGCCGCGTTTGCGGCCGAAGCTGCGCTGGATTGACCACGGGCATTGATAACCTCTGTGCCGCGTTGTTGTACCTTGGGGATGAACTCCTTAGTAAACCAGTCGTAATCCACTAATGACAAGGCATCGCGGCCTTTGACTTCGGCGTGGTGCAGGTCAGGGTATTGGGTCGCTGAATGGTTGCCCCATACAATCACATTCTTCACGTCTTTTGACAACACGCCGCATTTTTCTGCCAATTGGCTTAGTGCGCGATTGTGGTCAAGTCGGCTCATTGAAGAGAAGTTTTCCGGTTTTAAATCAGGCGCGTTCCGCAAGGCAATCAACGCATTGGTATTGGCGGGATTTCCGGTCACAAGCACTTTAACATTTCTATTGGCTACTTCATTGAGTGCCTTGCCTTGTACGGAAAATATCTCTGCATTGACCGTAAGCAAGTCTTTGCGCTCCATCCCGGCGCCTCTTGGACGCGCGCCCACCAGAAAAGCATAATCTACTTTTTTAAATGCTTTATATGGATCATCTGTAATTTCAACACGATGTAGCAAAGGGTTAGCACAATCACTCAGCTCCATGACCACGCCTTCCAAGGCTTTCAGGGCGGGTGTTATTTCCAGCAAATGCAGGATGACAGGTTGGTCTGGGCCTAATAAAGCCCCTGCTGCCAATCTAAACAGCAAGGAATAGCTGATGTTGCCTGCTGCACCTGTTACCGCTATATGGACGGGTGTTTTCATTGTTATCCTTCTGTTTTTTAAAGTGAATATTGGGATTTACTTATGAGCAACACGCAAACTTATCGACAAGGCCAGCAAATCATACCTGCCGATTAAATAAGCTAACCAGATGTTTTAGCCTTTCTGTCCGGTCTGCTGTGACTTGATCCCAGTGAAATCGCCACCGCCAATTGCCTGTGGTCGTACCTGGTGTATTCATCCGGTGTTCAGTGCCTAATTCCAGAATATCTTGCATGGGGATTACGGCAAGATTGGCAACAGAACCCAGGGCTGCATGTATCAATGCACAAGGTATTGATGTCTGTGGGTTGCCCAGGTAATCATAAATTTTACGTTTGTCGTCATCATTTAGTTTTTCGACCCAACCCAGCGTTGTATCGTTGTCGTGGGTACCCGTGTAGGCTACACAATTGGTGACATAGTTGCTGGGCAGGTAGGGATTATCGGGGCCGTCACCAAAAGCGAATTGCAGAATTTTCATGCCTGGCAGATGAAATTCATCCCTAAGTTCCTCAACTTCGGGCGTAATGATGCCCAGGTCTTCCGCCACCAAAGGAATGTCTCCCAACGCCACCTTGATAGCGTTTAGCAGGGCTTTTCCAGGCGCTTTGACCCATTGTCCATGGATTGCCGTTTGCTCGTAAGCCGGTATTTCCCAAGCGGCTTCCAAGCCACGAAAATGGTCTATACGGAGAATATCAAACAGTTCCAACTGCGTTTGCAAACGCTCTATCCACCAAAGAAAACCGTTTTTTTGCAGGTTATGCCAGTTAAAGTGTGGATTACCCCAGCGTTGGCCTGTTTCCGAAAAATAATCAGGAGGAACACCAGCAACAACCAGCATTTCGCCGTTATCATCCAGCTTAAACACCTCGCTGTTAGCCCAAACATCGGCACTATCGTAGGATACAAAAATAGGGATGTCACCAAACAGCAGCACGCCATGCTGGCTGGCATAGGCTTTTAGTTCAAGCCACTGCCGGAAAAACACATATTGCTGGAACTTGGTAACATCAATCTGGGGTTTTAGCCGACGGCGGGCTTCCTGCAACGCTTTTTTTTCACGATCTTTATATTGCTCTGGCCATTGATTCCAGCATTGTTGCTGAAATTCATTCTTAAGCGCCATAAACAGGGCAAAATCATCCAGCCAAAAGTCTTTAGCCTGACAAAATTGGGTAAAACTTAGCTTATCGCCTTCATCGGCACGTTCTATAAAACCTTGGTATGCCTGGGTCAGTAAATAGCTTTTAGGATATTCGGACGTTTCTTTTGATTCACCAACAATGTCAGATAGCCGTAGCCAGTCTTGTTTGAATAACCAATCAATGCTAATCAGTTCTGGATTACCGGCATGGGCGGACAGGCTTTGATAAGGGGACATATCAGCATGAGTGATTCCCAGAGGAAGTGTCTGCCAAACTGCAATACCGGTATCGTACAAAAATCGGACAAAATGACGGGCTTCCTGGCCTAAATCACCCACCTCACCTGCGCCGGGCAGTGAAGTGATATGCAGCAAAACACCTGCGCGGCGTTTATTTAAAATGGACGGCATGTTATATCCTGCTTATTGTTGAGTGCCATGGCGCATTGCCCCACCCATTGCGGGTGCACCAAAGCCTTGAGTGAAAGACAGAGCAAGATAAGTGGGCGGTTCTTCCCCTAATATGCGGTATAAATTCGCCAAATTCAGGCGGAATTGCTTTTCAAAATTACTCACGGCTTCACCAGGATTATAATCGCCAAACCACCAAAACCAGTCTGAACCCTCGCATACCGCCAGTTGCAACTTGGCTGCTTCGAGTTGTTTGTCAGTCAATCGTTTCGATGAGATAGCCATATCGAAGGCGCATTTTGCATCGCCCAGCATATCCCAACCACGATTCTTGTCGCTGTCGCCTATCCAGGTCGAAAATGTTCCGTAAACCCAACTACCTGCGACCAGCCTGTTTAATGGCTTAATCTCCACTTTGCTTTTCAGGCATTCCGAAAAGGTTGTGAGTTCAATGCTAGGATGTGATGCCAGGCGCTTATACAAGGCACTCAGGAAATAATAGCCATTATCTGGGAAATACTCCCAGGCATTTTCACCGTCCATAATAATGGAAACGACAGAATCTGGGGGTTCGTTGACGGCAATAGTCTCCAGATGGTTAATGAAATCACCCACTGCATCATCTGCATGCCATTTTGAATATTCAAAACCGATCAAATCGGAAAGGCCGTCATCCCTAAAAAAGCACGGAATATTGGTTTGTTTTAGCTTAAAGGGATAGTGGAGGCCCATTGGTTTTTCATTTTCTGGCAAATTTAAGCTGTTGTGCAAGACAGAACCACCAGTAGCCGTCCATTTAAAGCCAAAATCGCCGAGTATTTTTAAGGTTTCCTCGCTAACACTACCCTCTGAAGGCCAACAGCCATCAGGCTTGAAGCCAAAAAAACGCTTAAACGTCTGCACCCCTTTTTCCAGATGCCACAGAATCCTGTCTTGCCCGCCTGGATAAGTCGCCAAATCAGGCAATGGCGCGTTAGGCATGGCTTCATGGGTAGAATTCAAGTCCAGCAACAGCGGCATGATGGGATGGGCATACGGGGTGACTGACAGCTCTATCTGGCCTTTTTTTGCCAAGGCTTTATAACGGTAAAGTACGCTGGATAGTTGCTCACCAATAATTTCCAGTATTTCAATCCGGTCATGCAAGGTATAAGCGCTGCCTTTTTCGATAAGGTGTTTAATCCTATTGTCGCTTAGTTTTACCGTTTCTCCCATCCAGGCCAAGTGATACCAAACCAGGATGTCAAAGATAAACTGAGAATTCACATAATCCAAGGTGTCGTAGTTTTGTTCCAGCCAATCCGCCATTTTGACGAGCTTCTCATACGCGGGATAGCGGTTGATTTGCCTTTCTCGATTTGCCCGTAAGCAGTCTTTCACCAACTTCATGCGATCTTCCAGGTCGGCAGGTATGTTAGGGTCAACCAATGCCGCCAGTAGGGGGTCAGTTATGGCAATGCGGTCTTGCAAATAGCCGCTGACTTGCTTGGCGTATTCTTCGATTTGTTCCAACAAAATCGGCGCAAAATTGACCACCGCCTTGGCATCTGGCACAGCTTCCAGATGCCCTACCATATCCACATAGTCTTTGATGACATGCAGGTACGTCCAAGGTAGCTTGAATATACCGGTATGCAAATCGCGGTATTCGGGCTGGTGCATGTGCCAGCACAAAACTAACTTCAATTTGGTTTTTTCCGTTTTATTCATCTAACGAAACGCAATTTTTGTCCCAACATGTCTGGTGTCACCAAAACCACACCGCCTGGGCTGACATGATATTTAAGCTCATCTTCTGCCCGGTTTTCACCAATCACCGTGCCTTCAGGCACTTCGCAACCCTTTTCTATGATCGCTTTGGTGATGCGGCAATGACGGCCAATAGTGGTGTCGGGCAATATAATGCTGTCCTGCACCATCGAAAAAGAATTAACCCTGACATTTGAGAACAACAGGGAGTGCCTTACTTTGGCGCCAGAAATTACACTACCCCCAGAAACCATTGAATCGATAGCTTGACCCCGTCTTTCGTCATCGTCAAAAACAAATTTCGCAGGCGGTGTTTGTTCCTGATAAGTCCAGATAGGCCAAGTTTTATCGTACAAATTCAACTCAGGATTAACGCCGATTAATTCCATATTGGCAGACCAGTACGCATCAATCGTTCCCACATCGCGCCAGTAACTTTGCCCACCCGTTTGCAAGTCCAGGAAGGGATAGGCATTCACCAAATATTTGTCGATGACCGAAGGGATAATATCTTTGCCGAAGTCACGGCTTGAACCTTTGGTATCCGCATCTTTTATCAACTGTTCGTAAAGAAAATCGGCATTAAAAATATAAATGCCCATAGAAGCCAATGCCGTGTCCGTCCGTCCAGGCATGACTGGCGGATTGGCCGGTTTTTCCACAAACGCCCTGACCCGACGATTATCATCGACATCCATCACGCCAAAGGCGGTGGCTTCTTCCAATGACACTTCTATGCAGCCTATCGTTAAGTCAGCATTTTTTTTAACGTGGTCGGCCAACATGGCACCGTAGTCCATTTTGTAAATATGGTCGCCCGCCAACACCAGAATATGCTTGGGTTGCCGTGTCCTCAGGATGTCAATGTTTTGGAATACCGCATCAGCCGTGCCTTTGTACCAGGAATCTTCGTCATGCCGTTGTTGGGCGGGGAATAGCTCAACATACTCGCCGAATTCACCGCGCAAAAACCCCCAGCCTTGTTGAATGTGAAGAATTAAGGAGTGGGCTTTATATTGGGTTAATATAC